>NZ_JBGLYN010000159.1:0-368 GCF_047304045.1 Variovorax sp. Varisp85 | reverse complement strand
CAGTACACTTCAGGATGACCGAAAAACCAGAACAAGTGTTGGTAGAGAATTGGGTCTCCCCCCCCTGCTGGGTCGAAGAATGAGGTGTTTAAATTACGATCTGTGAGAAGTATAGTAATGGCTCCTGCGAGAACTGGTAGAGCAAGGAGGAGGAGAATAGCAGTGAGAAACACGGACCACACAAATAGGGGGGTGTGGTCTCAAGTTATACCTGGACTACGTATATTGATGATGGTAGTGATAAAATTAATGGCTCCTAGGATTGAGGACGCCCCGGCCAAGTGAATTCTAAAGATCGAGAGATCAATAGATGCCCCAGAGTGAGCTATATTGGATGCTAAAGGAGGGTATACAGTTCAACCAGTACC
>NZ_JBGLYN010000158.1:0-389 GCF_047304045.1 Variovorax sp. Varisp85 | reverse complement strand
CATTGCTGCAGGGCATCGGCCACCTTGTGCGACTTCTCTTGTCGTATTCGCCTTCGCTCCTCAGGCATCAATTCGGCAACCTCGCGTTCGACGGCGTAGAGCTCGCCGAAGAACTTCAGCGCCTGCTCGCCGATCGGGCTGCCGTGATTGGCCCAGAGTTCGTGGAACTTGCGCCTCGCGTGCGCCAAGCAGCCCGCCTCAGTGACGCCGAGCTCGAAGCACGCCTTGTAGCCGCTGAAGTCATCGCACACCAGCGTGCCGCGCCAGCCGCACTCGCCCGGCAGCCCGAGGAAGGCGCGCGCATGCTGGCCGCCGCGGCTGTCGGCGAAGTCGAACACCACCGCGCGCAACGCGCTGTAGCTCGTCGTGCAGTAGCTCCAGAGGTACGC
>NZ_JBGLYN010000157.1:0-398 GCF_047304045.1 Variovorax sp. Varisp85 | reverse complement strand
TCGAGGCTCATCTCGGTGCTGTAGCCCTTCACGAGCGGCACCATGAATTCGTAGAAGGCCTGGTTCTGCTTGCGCGCCTCGGCGTCGGGATGGTGATGCGCTGCGTCGTAGGCGGCGGCGGCCACCGAGGCCATCGCGCGGCAGCCTTCGGTGTAGGCGCGCATCGTCATCAGCATGCGCTTGACGTCGGGGTGGTGAATGATGGGCGCGCTGGCGTTGATGGAGCCGTCCACCGGGCGGCTCTGCACGCGCTCCTTGGCATAGGCCACCGCGTGCTGGTAGGCACGCTCGGCGATCGCGATGCCCTGCATGCCCACGGCATAGCGGGCCGAGTTCATCATGATGAACATGTACTCGAGGCCGCGGTTCTCCTGGCCCACGAGGTAGCCGACGGCACC
>NZ_JBGLYN010000156.1:0-437 GCF_047304045.1 Variovorax sp. Varisp85 | reverse complement strand
GCCGTCGGGATGCCCTTGTCGATGATGTGCGGGGCGACGGGCGCCTGCACCAGCGTCTCGCACTTCGTGCAGACCCACTTGCCGCGAACGTGGCGCTCGACGCTGAACACCCCAGGGCGGTAGTCGAGCTTCTCGGCCACATCCTCGCCGATGCGCTGGAGGGCGCAGCCGCAAGCACAGGTCGTGCTTTCGGGCTCGTGGCGGATCTCCCGGCGCGGCAGGTGCGCGGGCAGTGGCTGGCGCTTGGGTTGCTGCTTCTCGCGCTGCACGGCCGGCACGGTCGCGAGGTCCTCCAGCTCACGCTCCATCGCCGCCAAGTCGGCGTCGATGGTCTCTTCCAGCAGACTCTTCTGCTCGGCATTGAAGGCTTCAGACTTGGCGGCGAACTTCAGCCGCTTGAGCACGGCCATCTCGTGCGTGAGCTTGTCGATTGCCGT
>NZ_JBGLYN010000155.1:0-445 GCF_047304045.1 Variovorax sp. Varisp85 | reverse complement strand
CGCTTCGGGCTACGCCCTACGCGCCTTGCCGCGCAGCGAGTGAAAGAAGACTTACACCACTTGCCGGGACATCAACGCTTGGAGCACTGGTTGGCGGGCCGCGTGCAATGGTTTTGCCCATGTTTTGGTTTGCCCCCATGCGCGGTGGGCGGCAATGGTTGACTGTGGTTGACGTGGCGCGAGAACTTGGCGTGAGTATCCGGACACTTCAGACCGCGTTTCAAGGCGCAGGACGCGATACGCCCATGGCCTTTTTGCGCGGCGTGCGCATGGCGCGGGTGAGGGAGGCCTTACTGAACGCCACGGCCTCCACGGCGGTGACCGAAGTCGCACTGCAGCATGGGTTCCTGCACCTTGGCCGGTTCAGCGTAAGCGCGCGGTGATCCCGTCTTGACGTCGGTCCTTCGATCAGCGCACTTCGATTGGCTGCCAGCGATGCGGCAGC
>NZ_JBGLYN010000154.1:0-452 GCF_047304045.1 Variovorax sp. Varisp85 | reverse complement strand
GACTGGCGATGCCACTGGTTGAACGATGCCGCATGCGGGTGGTCGTCCGGTACGCGCGCCTGCCAGATGCCCGTGACAAGGCAGCGCGCGGCGCCGCTGCATCGCACCCGCGGCGTTGGCACCTCGGCCTCGCGCGCGATGCCCTGGGCCACGCGCGTATGAGCAGACAGCAGGCCGCGCTCGGCACCTTCGAGTTGACTGGTGCGCGGGGATGATGGTGCCGGCGCGTGCGGCGGCGAAGAAGCAGCAGCAGGCACCACGGCCTTGGCGGCATCGATGAGCGTCTTGGGCTCGCTCATGTCCCACTGGGGCAGCGGTGCCGGGGGAAGGGGCAGCACCTTGTCGAGATTGGGAAAGCGCAGGTCGGGGTTGTGATAGAGCGCGTCGCCAAGAGCGTTGTAGCGGTCTGCGCGCGACTTGTCGACGGTACCGCTGACCAATGGAGTACCTCT
>NZ_JBGLYN010000153.1:0-525 GCF_047304045.1 Variovorax sp. Varisp85 | reverse complement strand
CAACATGGGCACGATGTACATGGGCGGCATTGGATCGCTCAAGCAGGATGCGACGGTGGCGTATGCGTTCTGGCAGAGGGCGGCGGACATGGGAAGCATGGCGTCGCAGACATACATTGGGCAAAAGCTGATTGGTGTCTACAACGATCCGCCATCGTTCTGGGCGAACAGGACAATCTCGCGCAAGATGCTGGAGTGCGCATTCGCACAAGGCTATGGCCCCGCCGCATACGAGCTTGGGGCGGATCTAAACGGCAATGATCCGACCTTGGGTGAGGACTATTCCCGCGCACTCAAGGTGCTACACGAAGGCGTCAAGTTTGGTAGCCAAAAAAGTGCAGGTTATTTGTTCGCCTCGTTCGACGACGGAGCGAATCCGGTCACGACCGGACCTGACAAGGCTCGCGCCCGCCGCTACAAGATTCTGGCGGACGCCCTTTACTTCAATCCCGACCTGCGCTTCCCCAACCTCGACAAGGTGCTGCCGCTTCCCCCGGCACCGTTGCCCCAGTGGGACATGAGCGA
>NZ_JBGLYN010000152.1:0-590 GCF_047304045.1 Variovorax sp. Varisp85 | reverse complement strand
CCGTAGACGATGGTGTGACCGCCATCGATCTGACGTACACGCAACGCGGCGTGCCCATGGGAGGGCAGTCGCTGTGATCGATATCGAGCCTTCCGCATGGCCCTGGCTGGTCGTCAGCGCGCTCACGTGCGTATGCCTGCTGGTCTGGCTCTACATCGACATTCGCCGCGAAGTGGAGTCGTGGAAATGAGCAGCCAAGCCCGCAACTTCCTCCGCCTCCGTTACTGGCTCGAAGCCCGCGACGGGGGCGAGTGGCGTTCCCTTTCCCCTTACGAAGAAGTCATCGCGCGCAACGTGCGTGTGCTGGCTGCTGCGCTGATTGAGGCATCGCTATGAAGCCTGCTGTTCTCACTTGGGGCCTCGGCTGCTGGTATCGCCATTGCGGTGAGGTTCGGCGGATCGTGCACTACCCGCTGCCGGAGACGGCAGAGGAGAAGCGCGCGTGAGCTATGTCGGCGTCCGTCAAGCCGAAGTCAACGCCGCACGCGCATCCTCGATGGAAGCGCTGCGTGCGTTCTCGCAGCGCCAGACCGCGCGCGATTTCGAGTCCGCAGAAGCGCGCGCAGCGCGCGGGCTTGTCTCAGTATCAA
>NZ_JBGLYN010000151.1:0-596 GCF_047304045.1 Variovorax sp. Varisp85 | reverse complement strand
GGCTGGTACACCATCCTTACCGGCGAATACCGCCTGCCGCCCACGGCCAACCTGCTGCGCCTGCTGGTGCAGCAATCGAACTGCTTCATCGTGGTCGAGCGCGGCGCGGCCGGCATGAACGCGATGACGCGCGAGCGCGCGCTGATGCAGTCGGGTGAAATGCGCGGCGGCAGCAACTTCGGCCGCGGCCAGATGGTGGCCTCCGACTACGGCCTGTCGCCCGAGATCGTGTTCAGCAACAGCGACGCGGGCGGCATCGGCGGGGCGCTGGGCGGGCTGGTGGGTGGCGGCCGTGGCCGCGCACTGGCGGCCATCGGCGGCAACATGCAGACCAAGGAAGCCAGCGCCCTGCTGACACTGATCGACAACCGCTCGGGCGTGCAGGTCGCGGCCTCCGAAGGCAGCGCCTCCAAGACCGATTTCGGCGCCTTCGGCGCGCTGGCCGGCCGCAGCGCGGGCGGCGGCCTCGGCGGCTACACCAACACCGCGCAGGGCAAGGTGATTGCCGCGGCCTTCATGGACGCCTTCAACCAGATGGTGCGTTCGCTGCGCAACTACAAGGCGCAGACGGTGCGCGGCCAGGGCCTCGGCGGCGG
>NZ_JBGLYN010000150.1:0-637 GCF_047304045.1 Variovorax sp. Varisp85 | reverse complement strand
TGGGTGTACGGCAGGACACGTTGGTGGGCCTGTGCGCGGAGCGCTCCACCGAGATGATGGTGGGCATCCTCGCGGTGCTGAAGGCGGGGGGTGCCTACGTTCCACTCGATCCTGAGTACCCCGCAGAGCGCCTGGCCTACATGGTCGGGGACAGCGGCCTCTCGCTGCTGCTCACCCAGCGCCACCTGCGCAGCCTCATCCCTGGCACCGAAGCCCTCCAGGTGCTCGAACTCGACACGCTCGATACCTCTTCGGAGTCCGACGCCGATCCGCAGATCGCTCTTCACGGCGAACACCTCGCCTACGTCATCTACACCTCCGGCTCCACCGGCCGCCCCAAGGGCGCCGCCATCCGCCACGCGGCGCTCTTCAGCTGCATGGCCTGGATGCAGGCGTTCTACACGCTCGAAGGTGCCGATACGGTCCTGCACAAGGCCCCGTTCGGCTTCGACGTGTCCGTCTGGGAGATGTTCTGGCCGCTGACCGCGGGCGCCCGGCTGGTCATCGCCAACCCCGGCGACCACCGCGACCCGGTGCGCCTGGTCGAACTGGTCCGGAAGCACCAGATCACGACGCTGAACTTCGTGCCCTCGATGCTGCAGGCCTTCCTGGCCTACGAGGGCATCGAGGCGACGAC
>NZ_JBGLYN010000014.1:0-95032 GCF_047304045.1 Variovorax sp. Varisp85 | reverse complement strand
CTTCAATCCAATTGCAATAAAAACAAAAAATCCATAGACATAAATATTATCTCGGAAAATTGTTGTCAGCAAATAACTGGAATGCAAAAACCCAAACTCGAACCTAGACTCCTTTATTTGATAAAGATAGTCCAATCGCAGTTGGTCAAAAAAATAATCGTACTGGATATAATCAGGGCTATATCCAAAAGGTTGCAGCATAGCAACTAATGCAGCAATCCCTCCAATTAATAGCGCCAATGCTTTTGATTTAGACAAATGCATCATCGACACTCGAATAAATCAATGAATCGTCGAGAGACGTTTTTCCAGTGAAAAGAGGAAATCGCTTCGGCCGCCAAATCAAGCTTCTTCAAAACATCAATCCGGGAAGATGAAGAAATTTCAAGCACAGATGACACAATGGCATCAGAATCCGCAACTGGCACAATCCATGAGTTTTCCTTGCTGGCTGGAAGGTATCCCGTAGTGATAACAGGGGTTCCGCAACTCATGGCCTCCAAAACTGGATAGTGACACGCACCGAGCTGGACCGTTCCCGGTGCAATAAGTATGTCCACCGAACGATAATAGTCGGCTAATTCGTGATCGCCATTTGGCACAACAATTTTCGCTCGATCATGCTTCCAATTTTCCGGTAAATTACCAAAAGCCACCTTCAACTGAACATCCGGGTCAATAAGCGCCAATTTCTCAAAGGCCTCAAGAACATATCGAGTACCTTTAGATGCCTCTTTCCTGCCGATGGTGCCGATGACCAATGGTTTCCGAAGAGTGAAATCCGAGATGAAACTGCGACGATGAAATATCGATTCATCAACTCCAGGGGGAATCCAGTGCTGGGCACTTATATCGCGATAGTCAATGTAAATAGGCGCGTTGGCGATTTGCTTCAAATTCAATCGATAACTAAGCATCGAGAGCCACTCAAGAACTCTCGCCTTTCGTCCTTTTTCAAGAGCATAGTATTCCGGCTCATAGGCTTGAACGTAATAATATTTACTTGCTTTTCTCGCTTTTGAAAATGCTACCGGAAATGCGGTCAGAGAATGATTTGCCAAAATCACGTCATATCCGGAAGCAATCCGCCTTAATGCACGCCACATACCGAAATAGATGGACGCAGCGTTTCCATTTGAAGAAAACTCCGTCCTTCGTTCTCCAGCCTGATGACTGAGCAACCGCCCTTGCCTATCAAAGCGGCAGATTTTTGCACTAGTTGGAAAATAGGGATCGGAAGATCTTTCGTCCACAAGAAAATCGACTTGATGGCCATCCCTTAACCAATGGTTGGCCAACTCAGAAAGAACCCGGTAGCCACCAGCAGTACCGAATCCGATTATTGGAACAAGTATTTTCATGGGATAAGAAAGCAGATTTCTGCTAAAAACTTCGACGCCCTCATTTGTATATCGGAAGTTTTCGAAAAATTTTCATGCACAGACGTCCGACAGGATTTTCAGACGCTCCGCACCTCGAAAATTGCACCATGGCATGTATTGCCAATCCAAAAGCAGCAACGAGGCTGAACACTCCACCGGCGAACAGGCTCCATTCGGCCAAAAATTTCACGAGCACACATAATCCTAAAAGTGCGCCGGACTGTCGCCAAATTCGTGGCGACCAGCGAAACCCTGTTTTTCGATGAGCGAGCCAATACACCATTGGTAGATAAGCGGCGTACATGCCGACAAATGCCATTCCTGTGGCCTGAATACCGAGCGCAGGCAGCCCGCACCAGGTCAAAATCACGAAGAGACCAAATCCAATGGCTTCAGTAATAAGAAATGCTCGACCATTTCCGGCGGCCAGCAGAATGAAACCTAAGGGCCAGCTAAGTATTTTGAGCAAATCTCCAATGACTTGCCAACGCAGCACGCCTTGTGCTTCTTGAAACTGACGGGAGTACAGCAATTCAATAACCCATGGTGCTAACCCCATCATCGCGAGCAAAACCGGACCTCCCAGCAATAAAGCCACCTCGGTTTGCTCATTCACCATACGGTTGGTGGCAACACGGTCATCGATGCATGCTGTCAAGCGGGGGTAGTAGTCCGTTCCCATGGCCGAAAGAACGAATCCTAGATAGGTCATGGAAATCTGCCAAGATGCTTGGAAATTGCCCAATCCGTTTGGTCCCAAGTGCTTCTGAACCAATGTGCGTACCAACAACTGCGCCAAAGTGGCTACTACGCCAGCCAACATAAACGCAGCACCCAACTTCGCCAACATCCGCCATTGCGCAGCTATAAGCGGCCAAGGTGTAGCCGGCAAACTTACTTTGGGCATTCTTAGAGCAAAAATGTAGCCAAATAAAAGCGTGCACAAAGGTGCGACCAACACAAAAGCCACAACGCCAGTTTGGCCCAACCAAAGCAGTAAGAAAATTCCCAGAACCGTTGATAGCAAGGCAGAGAAAATGCTTACGCGGGCGATATCTCCAATTCGACGCAATCCGTTGAGCAATGCGCCTTGTGAGCTAGCTCCCACGGTCGCAGCAACTCCTATGGCGAGCCACTGGATCTGAACTCCGGACCTTGCGTCTCCAACCACCATTACGGCGAGAACATCTCGCAGAGCCCAAAAGAGGGCCGCACCAGCCACCGCCAACAACAAGGTGCCCCAAAACAACGCCCGCCGGGCAGCTGCCACAGCGTGCCTGTCATCTCGACCCGCCGCCTCGGCGATTTGACGGGTACCTACGTTGCCAAACCCCAAGCCGGCTACAGTAGACGCCATCGACATCAAGTTCTGAAAAAGACCTATCAGGCCTACACCTGCAGGTCCCAACAAGACTGCCGCCACCTTGGTGCGAACCAAGCCGACAAGAATATTCAGGATTGATGCACCGCCGATAATGACGGATGAACGCAGGATTTGTCGATATGACTTGGCGTCAGTCATCGGCCACGACACTGGCGCGAAGCGCAACAATCACTTGTTGTCTTTGATCGGCGGACACGTGCGGTCCCATGGGCAAACTCAGCACTTCATCGGCCATCTGATTTGCCAAGGGGAATGCCCCAATATGCCACCTCAACCCGGCGTAGGCTTCTTGCCTATGGGGCGGAATTGGGTAGTGAATCAATGTACCCACCCCCATGTCCGCTAGACGTTTGTGCAATGCATTGCGCTTTGCATGTCGGATCACGAACAAATGCCAAACCGGATCCGCCCAATCAGGCACATAGGGCAGTTCCAAACCGCTATCGACCAACCCTTGCAGGTATTGCGCCGCCACCAACTTGCGCCGTGCGTTCCACTCGTCCAAATAAGCTAACTTGACCCGTAGGATGGCCGCCTGCAGCGGGTCCAACCGGCTGTTGTATCCCTGCACTTCGTTCACATACTTCACGCGCGACCCATAGTTGCGCAGCACCCGCAATCGGTCGGCCAGTTGCATGTCGTCGGTGGTAACGGCACCGCCGTCACCCATAGCACCCAAGTTTTTGCCTGGATAGAAGCTCCACGCAACAGCATCACCATGCGCCCCCAAACGCCGGCCTTTATAGCGTGCACCGTGTGCCTGCGCGCCATCTTCCAATACGCGCAGACCATGACGGCTGGCGATGGCGAGAATTGGGTCTAAGTCGGCCGGCTGACCATACAGGTGCACCGGCAGAATGACCTTCGTGCGCGGCGTGATGGCCGCCTCTACCAGCGCCGGGTCCATGTTGTAGGTACGTGCATCTGGCTCCACAGGCACCGGCGTGGCACCACACTGACTTGCCGCCAGCCAGGTGGCAATGTAGGTATTGCTAGGCACGATGACTTCGTCACCCGGACCTACATTCATAGCGCGCAGAGCCAGGATCAAGGCATCCAGGCCGTTTGCGACGCCTATTGCGTGATTCGCATTGCAATAGTTGGCGTAGTCCTTTTCAAATTCGCTGACCTCTGGCCCATCAATGAACCATCCGGAATTGACGACACGCGCAATAGCTTCGTCCAATTCTCGCTTAAGCTCAACATAAGGAGCCTTCAAATCCAAAAAAGGAATCATATCTTCATTTCGATTAATTTTTGAAATTCAGAATAGTCGCGAATGTAGTCTGCCTCGTTGTAATAGTGCGAGGCGAAAACTAGCAATACGGCATCTGGTGAATACTTATATTGAATCCCCCAAATCATCGGGGGTATGTGAATACCCAGATCCTGTCGATCAAGCAGAAATTCTTGCCGATTGAATCCGTCGTCTGCCACAACGGAACAGCTTCCTCGTACGCAGATTAAAAATTGATGGCACTCCCGGTGCGCATGCTCGCCACGAGTTTCGATGCTGGGGACATCGAAGACCATGAAATAGCGCTTCGCATTAAAAGGAATAGTTCTCTCAAATTCACCAACAGTGAGGCTTCCTCGAATATCAGCAACTCGAAGCAAGCGATGCAAATTAACACCGGTCACACGAGTTGCGGATGCACCCGGTCGACTAGGCTGCGGTGCCGCCCCATCCTGCTGATCCGAGGCATCTACATAGCCGACAATTTTGGCTGGATTTCCAACGACAATGGCGTTTGCAGGGACCGAGCGAGTAACAACTGCTCCAGCGGCCACCATGGCATTGCGGCCAATTTCTATCCCTGGCAAGATCACCGCGCCGGCCCCGATTGACGCACCTTCGTGCAGGGTTGATCCTAGGAATTTAGTGGGTTTTTTTCGGCTGCGCGGAAACCGATCATTTGCAAATGATGCGTTAGGCCCTATAAATACGTCGTTGGCTACACGCAAACCATCCCATAATTGAACTCCGCTTTTTACGGTTACGCGATCACCAATTACAACGTCACTTTCGACCAAGGTGTGCGAGCAAATATTGCAATCACTCCCAATTTTCGCCCCTTCAAAGACGACGGAAAATTGCCATATACGCGTACCGTCTCCAATGGCTGTGGACTTAACATCTGCTTCGGAGTGAATAAAAGGAGGGTTCACGATTTAGCTAGCAAAATTTTAAGAAGAATAAATTTGACTTTTACCAATTTTCCAGTCAAAAATTTTCTCCCGAATTGATCATATCTCGACTGACAAGCATTTCTCGATCGTTTGTCTGCCCGACGTACCAAGACATGGCCATCGCGAGCCCGGTATCGATGCGTTGGGTGGGCATATAACCCAGCAGCCGTTGCGCCTTGCTGATATCAGCCAGACTGTGGCGTACATCGCCAGCGCGAAAATCCCTGTGCACTGGCTTGGCGTCGCTCAAGCGCGTGTAGTAGGGCACAAGCCCGCTCCGCAAAAGAGCAAACAATTCGTTCAGGGTGGTGCGGTCTCCCACCGCCACGTTGTAGACCTGATTCACAACGCCAGGCTCCTGTGCAACGGCGGCCAGTAGGTTCGCTTGCACGACATTGGCGATGAAGCAAAAGTCGCGGCTGGTTTCACCGTCGCCATTGATATAGACCGGCTCCCCCTGCATCAGGCTCGCAATCCATTTTGGAATGACGGCGGCATAGGCACCGTTGGGATCCTGCCGAGGGCCGAATACGTTGAAATAGCGCAGGCCGATGGTGTTGAAGCCGTAGCAACGGGCAAAGACGTCCGCATATAGCTCGTTGACGTACTTGGTGACGGCGTAGGGGCTGAGAGGCTTGCCGATGGTGTGCTCGACCTTCGGCAGCCCTGGATGGTCCCCATAGGTGCTGCTGCTGGCCGCGTACGTGAAACTCTTCACTCCGGCATCACGCGAAGCCACCAGCATGTTCAGGAAGCCACTGATATTCACGCCGTTGGTCGTGATGGGGTCGGCCAGGCTTCGGGGAACGCTGCCAAGAGCGGCTTCGTGAAGCACGTACTCCACAGGCGTGCCGCGCCCACTCGACGTTGCATCTGCCACAGGAAAGACCATGGCTCGATGGCAATCGTCTAGGTTGCGGATATCGCCTTCGATGAAATGAAAGTTGGCCCACTGCTGGGGCTCCACTAGGGTTTGAACCTCGGCCAGGTTGTGCCGGTGGCCGGTGGCGAAGTTGTCGAGGCCCACAACACGCTGGTTGAGTTTGAGCAGGTTCTCAAGCAAGTTGCTGCCGATGAAACCGGCCACACCGGTGACGAGCCACGTGTGCGACTCGGTGACCAAGCGAGCGCGGAGCTTGTCGTAAGCCGATGGGTTGGGATTGGATTGGCTCATGGTGTCTATGCCGCTCACAGCCGACCGTCTGCTGCACCCAGGGGCAACAGACTTTTCACATCGAACAGCACGGCGTCGGGTTGGCCTAGCGCCTTGATGCCAGCTTCGCCCAATGTCACGAACTGGTGGTGTCCCACAGCCAGCACGATGGCGGCGTATTGGCCGGGGGCAGGCATTTCGGTCAGACATTGCAGACCGTATTCGTGCTCCGCCTCGGCCACATCGATCCATGGGTCGAACACATCGACCTGCGTGTTGTAGCCCTTCAAGGTGTGCACGATGTCTACCACCTTCGTGTTGCGCACGTCTGGGCAGTTCTCCTTGAAGGTCAGCCCCAACACCAAGACCTTGCTGCCCAGCACGGGCACGTTCTTGCGCAGCATCAGCTTGATGACTTCGTCGGCGACATGGCTCGCCATGTTGTCGTTGATGCGCCGACCGGCCAGGATCACCTCTGGGTGATAGCCGACCTCCACTGCCTTGTGCGTGAGGTAGTACGGATCCACGCCGATGCAATGCCCGCCCACCAGCCCCGGACGAAAGGGCAGAAAGTTCCACTTGGTGCCGGCCGCCTGCAGCACTTCGAGCGTGTCGATGCCGAGGCGATGAAAGATGAGGCTCAGCTCGTTCATCAAAGCGATGTTCACGTCGCGCTGCGTGTTCTCGATCACCTTGGCGGCTTCAGCCACCTTGATGCTGCTGGCTTTGTGGGTACCGGCAGTGATGATCTGGCGGTACAACTGGTCCACGAGTTCCGCCACCTCCGGCGTGCTGCCGCTGGTCACCTTCTTGATGCTGGGCAGACGGTGTTCCTTGTCGCCAGGGTTGATGCGCTCGGGGCTGTAGCCGCAGAAAAAGTCCACGTTGAACTTCTTGCCGCTGAATTTTTCGAGCACGGGCACACACACTTCTTCGGTAGCGCCGGGGTACACCGTGGACTCGAAAACCACTATGGCACCTTGTGGCATCACCTTGCCGACGGTTTCGCTGGCCTTGACGAGCGGCGTCAGGTCAGGCCGATTGGCTGCGTCCACTGGTGTTGGCACAGTGACGATGAAGACGCCGCATTCGCGCAAGTCTTCGATGTGTGCGGTGAAGCGCAGTTGTTCTGCGGCGTTCAGTTCCCCGGGGGTGGTCTCGAGCGTGCGATCGCGGCCAGCTTGCAAATCGGCAATGCGCGCGGCGTTGATATCGAACCCAACCACTGGGCGTTTCTTGCCGAACTCCACGGCAAGCGGAAGGCCCACATATCCCAGGCCGATGATCGCAATGGGTTGATTTGGATGAATGGCTTGCATGATGGGAACGCTGGAAACAAGAACTTCGACAGCGTCCTCTCAATGGAAGCCGTCGCCCTATCGCACCTGAACCGTCACCTTCAAAGGCCCGTCCAATCCCCGCATCTCGTCGAAGAAGGAACAGGCCTCGGCTTCAGTTGGTGTGCCTGACGTAGATCTCGCTGGCGGCATTGGCCACCGTCGCCGACGGCAGGATCAAGCTGACCACGCGGTTCCACTTGACCAGCGGCACGGGGTCGATATAGACCACGTCCTGCGACTGCAGCCTGAACTGGCTCGCAATGGCAAGCGCTGCCGGGTTCCGCGCATTGAGGTTGAAGATGGCGGGTGCACCCGTCGCGCCCTGGCGAATGACGTAGATCTGGCCGGCGTTGGCGGTGGAATTCAACGTGCCCCCGGCTTCGCCCAGCGCTTCGCTCAGGCTGAGGCGGCCGTTGCTGCGCATGGGCAACGCCAGCGGGGCCACGACTTCGCCCATGAGGAAGACCTTGTCGTCTTCCCGGTTGGCCACGCGCACGGTGTCGCCGTTCTTCAGCGGAATGCTGTTGCCGTCGTAGCCGGCTTCGCGCAGCCTGGTCATGTCGATCCGGATCGACTGGCCGTTGCGAATGAGCGTGACGGCCGAGCGGTTGCCCGCGGCCGTAATGCCGCCGGCCCGGTTGATGGCTTCGTTCAGCGTCATCGGCACGTCGGTGAAGATCTGCGAGCCGGGGGTGCGCACTTCGCCTTCTACATACGCACGGCGGCTGCGGAACGACTGGATGCGCACGGTCACTTGCGGGTCACGGATGTGCGGAAGGAGCAGCTTGCCGATCAGGTCGGAGGCGTCGCCCTCGCTCAGCCCCGCCACCCGCACGCGGCCGATGTACGGAAAGGCCACCTCTCCGTCGGAATCGACAATGAAGCCGGGGGCCACCTGCACGCCCGTCGGGTCCGCAGACTGCGAAATGACGGCGCCGGCATTCGGCAGCAGTTCGGGGTGGTCGTAAACGATGACGCCCACCACGTCGCCGGGGCCGATGGTGTAGCGCTCGCTCTTGCCGAACAGCGCATTGACCTCAGGCGGAACGCCCTTCGGGGCCGCCTGCGCCAGCGTGCGCACGAGCGCGAGGGAAATGGGGGTGATCTGGCCTTCGGGCGCCTCGTCGGGAAGATAGCGGAACTGGGAGGCCAGTTCGCCCCCTGCCTCGTAGGGCTCCACGTTGCCCATGCCCGGCACGACCGCGCAGCCTTGAAGCACCACCACACATGCCAGTGTCGAAGCCAACTTCAGGACATTTGCATTTCTTCTCAATTCCGATCCCCCAAGGAAATTCCAATTTTTTTAGCGCCAAAATAGCCAGGCGATAAAAACTACGCATGCACTCATTGCGGTGCAATTCTTTTTCACAATTCGTGGTTACCGCAGGCACACTGCTGGGCACTGCCAGGGCGCAGAGTGCCTCGTGGAGGCGCTGAACCGAGAACATGCAACTGCATGTCAATACCGGTCCGCTTGTCGTAGCGGCGGGTGTGATCCTAACAGTGGCACCCCGCTCGGATGAGTCACCACGAGGGCCCTGTTTCCTTTTGTAACTAAAACTACTGAAACTGGGTACACCTAAGCACGCACTTTTCTTTCCGCATCGCGGATGAGGCAAATAGATCAAATGCGCCGAATGCTTCACGCCGGGCAGCCGATTCCGGCGCGCTTCCGCGGGCATACTCGACGCTCTTTCAACAGCAGAGCTCCAGCAGCCTTTTGAATCATGAGCATCCTCAGTGAATTCAAGGAATTTGCCGTCAAGGGCAACGTCATCGACCTCGCGGTGGGCGTGATCATCGGCGCCGCGTTCGGCAAGATCGTCGACTCGCTGGTGGGCGACATCATCATGCCGCTGGTGGGTGTGGTGTTCGGCAAGCTCGATTTCTCGAACCTCTATGTGGTGCTGGGCACCGTGCCCCCCGGCGTGGCGAACACACTGGCAGACCTGAAGAAGGCCGGCGTTCCGGTGCTGGCTTATGGCAGCTTCATTACGGTGGCCGTCAACTTCGTGATCCTTGCTTTCATCATCTTCATGATGGTCAAGCAGATCAACAAGCTGCGGAAGACCGAAGAGGCCGCGCCGCCTGCTCCTGCCGCAACGCCAGAAGACATCACCTTGCTGCGCGAAATCCGCGACAGCCTCAAGCGCCCCTAAGCGCCCCTCAGCACGCGGGCCATGCGCAGCGCCTCGACGAGGCTCGACGCATCGGCCAGGCCCGTGCCCACGATGTCGAACGCGGTGCCGTGGTCGGGGCTGGTCCGCACCAGCGGCAGTCCCAGCGTCACGTTCACGCCCTTCTCCACGCCCAGGTACTTGATGGGGATCAGGCCCTGGTCGTGGTACATCGCAACCACCACGTCGAACTCGCCGCTGGACGGCACGCCCTGCCTGGCGCGCGCACGCATGAAGACGGTGTCGGGCGCATAGGGGCCGCTGGCGTCGATGCCTTCGGCGCGCGCGGCCTCGATGGCCGGCGCGATGATCTCGCGCTCTTCCGAACCGAACAGGCCGCCCTCGCCCGCATGCGGGTTGAGCCCCGCCACGCCGATGCGCGGCACGCGGCCGAGGGCATGCGTCAGCGCGCGGTGGGTGATGCGCAGGGTTCCGAGCACACCGTCGAAATGCACCGCCTCGATGGCGTGGCGCAGCGACATGTGGATGCTGACGAGCACGGTGCGCAGCTCGTCGTTGGCAAGCATCATGCGCACCGGCACGTCGGCCAGGGTGCGGCCCAGGTGGGCGGCGGCCTCGGCCTGCAGCAGCTCGGTATGGCCGGGGTACGGAAAGCCGGCGGCCGACAGCGCTTCCTTGTGCAGCGGCGCGGTCACGATGGCGCCGATTTCGCCGCGTAGTGCGGCCCGCGCGGCCCAGACGACGCATTCGCCGGCCACGCGGCCGGCTTCGGCGCTGATCTGGCCCAGCTCGATTGGCGATGGCGGCGCAATCACCTGCAGCACGGGAATGCAGCCCGGCGGCACCGTCGCGGCTTCGGCGGCGGTTTCGATTTCCAGCACCGGCCATGCCGGCAGCCCAGGTGCTGCGAGCGCCTGCGAGGCCTTGCGCACCGTGCCCACATCGCCGGCAACGAACGCGCCATGCGTTGCATCGGGCGCGTCGCGAAAGGCCTTGGCGATGATCTCGGGGCCGATGCCCGCGGGATCCCCGAGGGTGATGGCGATGGCAGCGCTCATTGGAAAGGCACCTCCGTGCTCCGCACTGCGGTGCAAGCTTGCTTGGGGCGGCCCGGCGCTGCGCTCATGCCGGGTTGTCGATGTCGATGAACTCGTGCTTCAGCCCGAGCTGCGCCGCAACGTGCCCGGCCACGGCTGGCGCGCCGTAACGTTCGGTGGCGTGGTGCCCGCAGGCCAGGAAGGCCACACCCATCTCGCGTGCGTAGTGGGCCTGGGGCTCAGAGATCTCGCCGGTGATGAAGGCGTCGGCGCCGGCCGCGATGGCGGCTTCGAAGTAGCCCTGCGCGCCGCCTGTGCACCACGCGATGTTCCTGATGGCGCGATGCGCCGTGTCGACGAGCGTGACCGGTCTTTTCAGCACTTTTTCGACATGGGTGGCGAGCGCCTTGGCGTTGGCGAAGCCTTCGCCGTTTTCCTGCGCGCCGAGAAAACCCAGTTCCTGCTCGCCGAAGCGCCCGGCCGATCCGGCATGGGCCACGAGCCCCAGTTGCAGGCCGAGCTGTGCGTTGTTGCCGAGTTCGGGATGCGCATCGAGCGGCAGGTGATAGGCGAAGAGATTGACGTCGTCGCCCAGCAGCAGGCCCAGGCGCTGCTTCATCCAGCCGGTGACGCAGCCGTCCTGGCCGCGCCAGAACAAGCCATGGTGGACGAAGATGGCATCGGCATCGGCGTGGATCGCGGCCTCGATCAGCGCGCGGCTGGCGGTTACGCCCGAAACGATCTTGCGCACCACGGTGCGCCCTTCGACCTGCAGGCCGTTGGGTCCGTAGTCTTTGAAGCGCCCGGGGGCGAGCAGCAGGTCGAATGCGTGAAGCAGTTCGTGGCGGGTGGTGCTCATCGCGCCATTGTCGCGCCGCCCGCGATGGCCGCGCCATCCCGCATGGCATGGCCACGAGCGGCCAGGGGCAACAGCGCCAGCAGGAAGCCCAGCCCGGCCAGCGCCGCCACGTAGTGCGCCGGCGCCATGGTGTCGCGCTGCAGCCAGAGCGTGAGGATCACCGGGGTCAGTCCGCCGAAGACCGCGTACGACATGTTGTAGGCAAACGAAAGGCCGGTGAAGCGCACCGGCGCCGGGAAGGCGCGCACGCCCGCGATCGGCACCGTGGCGATGGTGCCCACGAACAAGCCCACCAGCGCGTAGTGCGCATAGAGCGTCGACGGCGTGCCGGGCAGCCCGCTGTAGAACAGGTAGGCCGTGGCGAACAGGCCGCCCCAGCCGATCAGCATGACGGTGCGCGTGCCGATGCGGTCGCTGGCCCAGCCGGCCAGCATGCAGCCGAGCGTCAGGGTCAGCGTGGCGAGCGCGTTGGCTTCGAGCGCCAGCGCGGCCGGAATGTGGTGCACCTTCTGCAGGTAGGTGGGCGTGTACAGCACCACGACCACGATGGCGGCCGACAGCACCCAGGTCAGCAGCGCGACGTACACGCAGGCCAGGCGATGCTCGCGCAGCACGGTGCGCAGCGGCATCTCGCGCGCCACGCTGCGGCGCCCGGCCAGCTCCTTGAACACCGGCGTCTCGTGCAGGAAGCGGCGCAGGTACACCGACACCAGCCCGAACACACCGCCCAGCACAAAGGGAAGGCGCCAGGCGAACTCGCTCACCTGCACCGGCGAATAGTGCCGGTTGATGGCCACCGCAACCAGCGAGCCCAGCAGGATGCCGCCGGTGATGCCCGAGGTCAGCATGCCGATGCCGAAGCCGTAGCGCCTGGCCGGAACGTGCTCGCCCACGAACACCCAGGCGCCGGGCATCTCGCCGCCGATGGCCGCGCCCTGCAGCACGCGCATGGCCAGCAGCAGCAGGGGCGCCGCGACGCCGATGCTCGCGTAGGTCGGCAGCAGGCCGATCACCAGCGTGGGCGCCGCCATCAGGAAGATCGACAGCGTGAACATGCGCTTGCGGCCGAAGATGTCGCCGAAATGCGCGATGACGATGCCGCCCACCGGGCGCGCCAGGTAGCCGGCCGCGAAGATGCCGAAGGTCTGCAGCTGCCGCAGCCAGTCGGGCATGTCGGCCGGGAAGAACAGCGCCCCGAGCACGGTGGCGAAGAACACGTAGATGACGAAGTCGTAGAACTCCAGGGTGCCGCCGAGGGCGGACAGGCCGAGGGTCTTGTAGTCGCTCGAACCGAGCGTGCGTGCCGGTGCCGGCTGCGCGCCGTCCGGGAGGGTTGCTTGTGAAGTCATGGCTGGCAGGAAGGTCGTGACCGCGCGCCAGCCCGCAAAACCAGGTGAGAAAACGGAAAAATGGCGCGCCGACGAAATGCCTGGCCGCTTCCGCCGGGTGGGCAGCGCGGGAGGCCGGGGAAACATGGGCCGGGTGGGACCTGTGGAGCGATGCTACGGGTTAACCCGGATTCACGCTGGCAGTCAGCCCAATCTCGACCGCGTGGCGCGGTTTCTGTTCCGTGCGGTTGAGGGACAATTGACAACATCGCTGCGCTCCACGGCAGCCTTCCAACGTCTTTTTCACCAATCTTTCATGAAACGCACCTGGCTGCTCTTTGCACAAGCCGTGACTGTCCTGCTCGCGGCCTATTTCGTCGTCGCGACGCTCAAGCCCGAGTGGATCCACAAGCGCGCGACCTCGCTGGGCGGCGTGGTGTCGATCGTCGAGGCGCCCGCGGGCAACCCGAACATCCCGACGGCCGGCAGCCTGAGCGTGCCGGCCAAGAAGGCTTCGCCGGCGGTGGTGAGCATCAACACCAGCAAGGCCGCGCAACGCCATCCGCGCAGCAACGACCCGTGGTTCCGCTTCTTCTTCGGCGACCAGGACGACCAGCCCCAGGTGGGCCTGGGCAGCGGCGTGATCGTGAGCGCCGACGGCTACATCCTCACCAACAACCACGTGGTCGAGGGCGCCGACGAGATCGAGGTAACGCTCAACGACAGCCGCCACGCGCGCGGCAAGGTGATCGGCACCGACCCCGACACCGACCTGGCCGTGCTGAAGATCGAGCTCGACAAGCTGCCGGCGATCGTGCTGGGCGACTCCGACGCGCTGCAGGTGGGCGACCAGGTGCTGGCCATCGGCAACCCATTCGGTGTCGGCCAGACCGTGACCAGCGGCATCGTCTCGGCGCTGGGGCGCAACCAGCTCGGCATCAACAACTTCGAGAACTTCATCCAGACCGACGCGGCCATCAACCCTGGCAACTCGGGCGGCGCGCTGATCGACGTCAACGGCAACCTGCAGGGCATCAACACTGCGATCTATTCGCGCTCGGGCGGCAGCATGGGCATCGGCTTTGCCATTCCGGTGTCGATGGCCAAGATCGTGCTCGAAGGGATCGTGAAGGAAGGCCAGGTGCGCCGCGGCTGGATCGGCGTGGAGCCGAACGAACTCTCGCCCGAACTCGCCGAGACCTTCGGCGTGAAGGCGGACACCGGCGTGATCATCACCGGCGTGCTGCAGAACGGCCCGGCTGCCAAGGCCGGCATCCGACCCGGCGACGTGATCACTTCGGTGGGCGAGAAGAAGACGGACAACGTGCAGGCGCTGCTGACCGCAGTGGCCGGCCTGAAGCCTGGCAGCACCGCGAGGTTTGCGCTGCAGCGCGGCAGCGACAAGATGGAACTGGACGTGATGCCGGGCCTGCGGCCGAAGAGCCCGGTGCGGCAGGTACCGAATCAGCAGCAGCCCGAATAACGGGCTGCCGTCAGGCCAGCCGGCGGGTCAGGACTGCGCCGAATCGGCGCTTTCGTCTTCTTCGGGCTTCCTGGCGGCACTGGCGAAATACTTGGCACCGATGATGCCCACCTCGTACAGCAGGCACATCGGCACCGCCAGCGCCAGCTGCGACACCACGTCGGGCGGCGTGAGCACCGCGGCCACGACGAACGCGACCACGATGAAGTAGCCGCGGAAGGACTTGAGCTTCTCGATGGTCACCATCTCGAAGCGCACCAGCAGCATCACGACGATCGGCACCTGGAAGGCCACGCCGAAGGCGATGTACAGCGACAGGATGGCCTCGACGTACGACGAAATGTCGGGCGTCGCCTGCACCGCTGCGGGGGCAAAGCGCTGGATGAAGCTGAACATCTTGTCCAGCACGAAGAGCTGCACGAAGGCAATGCCGGCATAGGCCAGCAGGCTGCCGAAGAAGATCAGCGGCAGCGCGAATTTCTTTTCATGGCTGTAGAGCCCGGGCGCGACGAACATCCACGCCTGGTACATGAGCCAGGGCAGCGCCAGCAGCACGGCCGCCATCATCAGCACCTTGAGCGGCACGAAGAACGGGGAGAACACACCGATGGCGATGAGCTTTGCGTCGTGCGGCATGTGCGCCTTGATCGGCATCGCGATCAGGTCGATCAACCCGCCCGGGCCGGGCCAGATGGCCAGCAGGATGCCCGCGACCACGAGGCCATAGACGCAGTAGAGCAGGCGGTCGCGAAGCTCGACCAGGTGCGCCACGAACGGCTGTTCGGTGCCCGCCAGTTCGTCTTCTTTGTCTTTGTTCTTGTTGTCGGAATCGGCCATTGGAAAAGAAGATAGCGTGACGTCGGCCGGCGTGCGGCGCTCGCGGAACGCGGTGGTGGGGGACGCTAGTTGATCTTGTTGATCGTGTGCGGGCGGAAGCGCGCGACACGCGCGGCACCCGACAGCGCCTTGGTGCGCACGCCGTTGCGCGCCTTGTACCACTGCGGCGTGGCGCCCTGCTTCAGTCGCCAGTTCTTGCGGGGATGCTTGTATTCGGGCGGCGACGGCTCGGGTTCGGCCAGCGCCGAGAGGGTTTCGCCCGAACCGCTGAACTGCTTCTCGAATTCGCTCGCGCCGGTGTGGATGCTGTGCTCGACGTCGCGCGCCGCATCCTCGACGGTGGTCTTCATCTTGCGGAGCTCGTCGAGCTCCATCGAGCGGTTGACTTCGGCCTTGACGTCGTTCACGTAGCGCTGCGCCTTGCCGAGCAAGGTGCCGACGGTGCGGGCCACGCGCGGCAGCTTTTCCGGACCGATGACGATCAGCGCCACGACGCCGATCAGCGCCAGCTTCTCAATGCCGAGGTCGAGCACGTGCTGCTGCCCGCGCTCAGGACTTCTGACGCGCTTCGACGTCGATCGTCGACTTGTCGCTGTTGGCCGGCTGGCCAGTCACTTGCTGGGTGGGGGCCGGCGGGGTGGCGGCGTCGGACGAACCGTCCTTCATGCCGTCCTTGAAGCCCTTGACGGCGCCGCCAAGGTCCGAACCCATGTTCCGCAGCTTCTTGGTGCCGAAGATCATGACCACGACGAGCAGCACGATCAACCAGTGCCAGATGGAAAAAGAACCCATGGAGAACTCCTAAGAATGTGTCCGATTTTAGTCGGGCGGAATGTGACAGTTTGGACTAACGCCACTCAACCGCGAAGCCACGGGCGGGGGCCGCCCATGACATGGACATGGAGATGGTGAACCTCCTGGCCGCCCTCGCTGCCCGTGTTGACGACGACCCGGTAGCCGCCGTCCGGATAGGGCCTGCAGCCCTGCTCCAGCGCCAGCTTGGGCGCCAGGATCATGATCTTGCCCATGAGGGCCGAGTCGTCGGGCGTGAGCTGCGCCATCGAAGCGATGTGCTTCTTGGGCACCAGCATGAAATGCACCGGCGCCCAGGGCGAGATGTCGTGAAAACCGAACAGGTCGTCGTCTTCGTAGACCTTGCGCGAGGGGATCTTGCCTTCGATGATTTTGCAGAAGACGCAGTTCGGGTCAGATGACATCTTTGGGTTCCATGGGACGGCCGTCGTTCATGCGGATCATGCCCTTCACGATCCGGTACAGGAACCACAGCGAGATCAGGCTCCAGGCGATCCAGCCCGGCACGAAGAACAGCAGCCAGAGCCACGAAGTAACGATGTACAGCAGGCCGGCCCACAGCACCGAGCGGATGCGCCAGCTGAAGTGCGATGCCTGCCAGGTGCCGGCCGCGTCGTCGCGCTTGACGAAGTCGATCACCAGCGCAATCAGCAGCAGCAGCACGGAGGCCTGCGCCCCCGGCACGACGGCGCCGATGGCCACGATCAGGTGCAGGATGTAACTGACCCAGCCCCAGGTCTTGAGGGAGTCGTCGGGTTCCACGTTCACGATGTCGTTGGCCATGGTCGATGTCCTTTCAATCGTTGGAGGCTTCGGATTCCCGCGCCTGCACCTTGCGCAGCGCTTTTTCCTCGATGCCGCTGGTGCCCTCGCGGCGCTCGAGTTCCGCGGTGACGTCGGCGGGGGAAAAACCGTAGTGCGCCAGCGCCACCATGGTGTGGAACCAGAGGTCGGCCACTTCGTTCACTATTTTGGAGCGGTCGCCGCCGTGGTCGGCGTCCTTGGCGGCCATCACGACCTCGGTGGCTTCCTCGCCGATCTTCTTGAGGAAGGCGTCGGGGCCCTTGTGCAGCAGGCGCGCGACGTAGCTCTTGTCGGGGTCGCCTCCGCGCGCGGGCAGGCGGCTTTCGATGACCGAGGCAAGGCGTGCAAGGGCGTCGGAGGTGCTGTGGTTCACTGTGGCCGTCATTTGTAGATCGACTCCGGGTCTTTCAAGACGGGTTCGACCACGGTCCAGCCGCCGTTCTCGTACTTGCTGAAGAAGCAGCTGTGGCGGCCGGTGTGGCAGGCGATGCCGGGCTCGTGGCCGAGCTGGGTGACCTTGAGCAGCACCACGTCGTTGTCGCAGTCGAGGCGGATCTCGTGCACGGTCTGCACGTGGCCCGATTCCTCGCCCTTGAACCAGAGCTTGTTGCGCGAGCGGCTGAAATACACCGCGCGGCCGAGCTCGGCGGTCTTTTCGAGCGCCTCGCGGTTCATCCAGGCGAACATCAGCACGTCGTTGCTGCCTTGCTCCTGCGCGATCACGGGCACCAGGCCGCTCGCATCCCACTTCACTTCATCGAGCCAATTCATCGCGGTATTGTCGGGGATGGGGAAAGACCCTTAAGGCACGTTCAACGGTCGATCCGCACGGGAATGCCCCGCGCGGCCATGCGGGCTTTGGCCTCGCCCACCGTGTGCTCGCCGTAGTGGAAGATGCTGGCCGCCAGCACTGCATCAGCGCCGCCGGTCTGGATGCCGTCGGCCAGGTCGTCGAGGCTGCCGACGCCGCCCGAGGCGATCACCGGCACATTGACGGCATTGCTCACGGCGCGGGTCAGTTCCAGGTCGAAGCCGCTCTTGGTGCCGTCGCGGTCCATGCTGGTGAGCAGGATCTCGCCGGCGCCGCGGCGCGCCATCTCGGCTGCCCATTCGACGGCGTCGAGGCCGGTGTTCTTGCGCCCGCCGTGGCTGTACACGTCCCAGCCCGCCCCGCGCGTGGCGGCCTCTTCGGGGCTGCGGCGCTTGGCGTCGATGGCGACCACGATGCACTGCGAGCCGTATTTCTGCGAGGCGTCGTTGATCACCTGCGGATCCGAGATGGCGGCCGAGTTGAAGCTGGTCTTGTCGGCGCCCGCGTTGAGCAGCCGGCGCACGTCGGCCACGGTGCGCACGCCGCCGCCCACGGTCAGCGGAATGAAGACCTGCGAAGCCACGGCCTCGATGATCGGCAGGATCAGGTCGCGTCCGTCGCTGGTGGCGGTGATGTCGAGGAAGGTGAGTTCGTCGGCGCCCTGCGCGTTGTAGCGCGCGGCGATCTCGACGGGGTCGCCCGCATCGCGCAGTTCGAGGAAGTTGACGCCCTTGACGACGCGGCCGCCGGTGACGTCGAGGCAGGGAATGATGCGTTTGGCAAGCATGAAAAATGAACCGGTAGGAGATCAGAGAACGCGGAGCTGTTGCCAGCCCTGCCATTGGGCGCCGGGCGCCAGCAGGACGGGCTCGTCGATGCGGGCCGCCTCGACGCAGAGCATGTGGCGGAAGCCGTCTTCGGGCATGTCGGCGAGTTTCGCTCCGAGCACGGCACCGGGGTTCCAGACCACGGTTTCGCTGCAGCTCGCGCTTTGTGCGATTTCGAGCGTGCTGCCTGGCTGCACGAGGCGCAGCGGCTTGGCGGGCGCGGCGTAGACGCTGTCGAATTCCGCGTCGAAATGCAGCGCCGCGGCGGTTTCCACATGACGGTCGTCGCGCAGCGAATCCCAGCGGTTGGCGCCCTGCAGGCCTTCGAGGCGCACGTGGGCGATGTCGTCGACGCGCAGATAGGTGTGCAGCGCGGCCGCAAAGGTCCAGGGCGCATGGTCGATGTTGACGAGCGTGAGCGTGGTGCGCAGCCCGCCGGCGGACAGGGTCGCTTCCAGCCGTGCCTCAAAAGCGTGCGGCCACAGCCTTCGGGTGGCTTCGTTGTCGCGCAGCGTCAACCGCAGCGTCTGCGGCGCATCGGCGGCCGCTTGCGACCAAGGCAAATTGCGCATGAATCCATGTTTGGGCAGCATGCCGCGCTGGTTGAACTGGGGGCAGCAGATGGGCACGCCGCCGCGAATGGCGGCCTGCCCGTCGAACACCGCGCGCGGACTCAGATAAAGTCGCTCCACCCCGCTGGCCGTGGCCCACGAGAGCACTTGGGCGCCATGCAATGCAACGGTCAGGGTGCTTCCATCGGCGCCCGTGGCGCGGATGGCGGGCTGGCCGCGGAACTCGATCAGGCTGGTTTCCATGCCCGGAATTGTAGGCAGCGACCGCGCGGTGGCACGGAATTGGCATCAAGGGCCCATTGCGTGCACGGGGCCTTCTTGGATACCCTGTGGCCGCTTGCATCGGGGGACAGCATGCAAGTCGGCCCCGTGCACTCGAAAATCACTCTCACACGACAGACAAAAAGGGGATACGCATGAAGAAGCTGCCGATGGCCGCATGGATCCTGATCGCGATGGTGCTCGGCATCGTCGTCGGCTACATGATCTTCTCGAGCTTTCCGGACAAAAAGGCCGCGAAAGAAATTGCAGATTACGTCTCCATCGTCTCGGACGTGTTCCTGCGCCTGATCAAGATGCTGATCGGCCCGCTGGTGTTCTCCACGCTGGTGGTGGGCATCGCGCACATGGGCGACGCCAAGTCGGTCGGCCGCGTGTTCGGCAAGGCCATCGGCTGGTTCCTGACCGCCTCGCTGATCTCGCTGGTGATCGGCCTGGTCATGGCCAACCTGCTCAAGCCCGGCGAGAACCTGGGCCTGCCGCTGCCCGACATCGGCGCCTCGGCCAACCTGGCCACCGCCAAGTTCACGCTGAAGGACTTCGTGAGCCACACGGTGCCCAAGTCGTTCGTCGAGGCCATGGCGAACAACGAGATCCTGCAGATCGTGGTGTTCTCGATGTTCTTCGGCGTGGCGCTGGCCTCGCTGGGCGACAAGGCCAAGACACTGGTGGCGGCCATCGAGGAGCTGTCGCACGCGATGCTCAAGATCACCGGCTACGTGATGAAGCTCGCACCCCTGGCGGTGCTGGCCGCCATGGCCGCCACGGTGGCTGTCAACGGCCTGAGCATCCTGCTGAAGTTCGCGGTGTTCATGGGCGACTTCTACCTGGGCCTGTTCGTGCTGTGGAGCGTGCTGATCCTGGCGGGCTTCCTGTTCCTCGGCCCGCGCGTGTTGAAGCTGCTGGTGCTCATCAAGGAAGCCTTCCTGCTGTCGTTCGCCACCGCGAGCTCCGAAGCGGCCTACCCGAAGATCCTGCAGGCGCTCGACCGTTTCGGCGTGAAGCGCAAGATCTCGAGCTTCGTGATGCCGATGGGCTACTCGTTCAACCTCGACGGCTCGATGATGTACTGCACCTTCGCGGTGCTCTTCATCGCCCAGGCCTACAACATCCACATGCCGATCAGCACGCAGATCACGATGCTGCTGATCCTCATGCTCACGTCCAAGGGCATGGCCGGCGTGCCGCGCGCCTCGCTGGTGGTGATTGCCGCCACGCTGAACCACTTCGACATCCCCGAAGCCGGCCTGCTGCTGATTTTGGGCGTGGACACTTTCCTAGACATGGGCCGCTCGGCCACCAATGCGGTGGGCAACTCCATTGCCACCGCGGTGGTCGCCAAGTGGGAGGGCGAACTGATGTCCGAGCGCGATGCCGAGGTCAACGCCCGCGCGATCGACGAAGAGGCGGCTGCCACCCTCGCCCACCCCGCACACGCGTGAGGCGCGCCATGAAGCCCAAGGCCACGCCGTCGGTTTTTCTCGCCGTACTGCTGCTGGCGGCCGCCATGCTCGTGCCTGCAAGGCCGGCACAGGCGCAGGAGCAAGCCCCCACCGCGCTGACCGGCACTCTTGCCAAGGCGCGCGAGACGGGCGCCATCACCATCGGCTACCGCGAATCGTCGGTGCCGTTCTCGTACCTCAATGCGCGCAAGGAGCCGATCGGCTATTCGATCGAGCTTTGCCGCGCGCTGGTGACGGCCATCGAGGACGCAGTGAACAAGAGCCTCACCATCAAGTGGGTGCCCGTCACGTCCGATTCGCGCATCGATGCGGTCGTGAGCGGCAAGGTCGACCTGGAATGCGGCTCGACCACCAGCAACCTCGAGCGCCAGAAGCGCGTGAGCTTCTCGCCGACGATGTTCGTCTCGGGTACCAAGGTGCTGGTGAAGAAGGGCTCGCCGATCAAGTCGTTCCGCGACCTCGCGGGCAAGAAGGTGGCGGTGACGGCCGGCACCACGAACGAGAAGACGCTGCGCGACCTGTCGGAAAAGTTCAAGCTGAACATCGACCTGCGGGTGGCGCGCGACCACGCGGAGTCGTTCGCGCTGGTGAAGAGCGGCCAGGCCGACGCCTTCGCGACCGACGACGTGCTGCTCTATGGCCTGATCGCGCAGGACGCCGCCAAGGCCAACTATGAGGTGGTCGGCGATTTCCTCTCCTACGACCCCTACGGGATCATGTACCGCAAGGACGATCCGCAGCTGAACAAGTTGGTCATCGACACCTTCCAGGTGCTGGCGGAAGACGGCGAGATCCATCGGCAGTACAAGCGCTGGTTCCTGCGCAAGCTGCCTTCGGGGGAGAGCATCAATCTGCCGATGAGCGAGCAGCTGGAAACGATCATCCAGACGATGTCGGTGAAGTCCGAATAGCTTCTTTTCAGGGCGCGGCCTGACGTTTTCTTACTCAGCGAACGGTCAGGAGGATTTCATCCAATTGCCTGAGGAACCCTGGGGCATCTCAACGGCATGGCGCCATGAAATTCTTTCTGGAAGCAGTGGCGGTACTCGGACTGGCCATCGTCCTGGCCGGGGTCATGCTGAGCCTGCTGGCAGGCGATCAAGACCTCGATGAAGCCGAGCCTGAAAAGGAACCGGCACGCCCGCCCAGGGCGGCGCCGGCAATGCGTCAGGCCGCCAGTTCGTCCGCGCGGGCCTGCGCGGCGGCGAAGTCGAGGTCGCCCGAGTAGATCGCGCGGCCGCAGATCACACCTTCCACGCCGTCGGACTCGACTTCGCAGAGCTTGTCGATGTCGGCCATGTTCGACAGGCCGCCCGAGGCGATCACGGGGATGGTCAGCGCCTGCGCGAGCTTGACGGTGGCCTCGATGTTGATGCCCGAGAGCATGCCGTCGCGGCCGATGTCGGTGTAGATGATCGATTCGACGCCGTAGTCCTCGAACTTCTTGCCCAGGTCGGCCACCTCGTGGCCCGTGAGCTTGCTCCAGCCGTCGGTGGCGACCTTGCCGTCCTTGGCATCCAGGCCCACGATGATGTGGCCGCCGAAGGCGCTGCAGGCGTCCTTCAGGAAGCCGGGGTTCTTGACCGCGGCGGTGCCGATGATCACGTAGCGCAGGCCGTCATCGATGTAGCGCTCGATGGTGTCGAGGTCGCGGATGCCGCCGCCGAGTTGCACCGGGATGTCGTCGCCCACCTCTTTCAGGATCGCCTTGATCGCCGCGTGGTTCTGCGGCTTGCCGGCGAAGGCGCCATTCAGATCGACCAGGTGCAGCCGGCGCGCGCCGGCCTCGACCCACTTGCGGGCCATGGCGGCAGGGTCTTCGCTGAAGATGGTGGACTGGTCCATGTCGCCCTGTTTGAGGCGAACGCAGTGGCCGTCTTTGAGATCAATGGCGGGAATGAGGAGCATGGAAGTGACGCGAGTGTGCGGGATCCGGGCTGTGGGAGTGTCGGCCCGGTCGGAAAAATAGGTTCAGGGTTTCCAGTGGAGGAAATTGCGATAGAGCTGCAACCCGTGGTCCGCACTCTTCTCCGGGTGGAACTGGGTGGCAAAAATGTTATCGCGTGCGATGGCCGCGGTAAAGCTCGCGCCGTATTCCGCCTCGCCCACGCTGTGTTTGGGGTCCGCCGGACGGGCATAGAAGCTGTGCACGAAGTAAAAATAGCTCAGGTCGGGCACGCCCGCCCACACCGGATGCGGCTGGGCCTGGCGCACCTGGTTCCAGCCCATCTGCGGCACCTTGAAGCGGCTGCCGTCGGCCTGCAGGCGCCCGGCCAGGTCGAATTTGACGACTTCACCTGGAATGAGGCCCAAGCCGTCGGTCGGGCCTTCGTCGCTACGCGACAGCATCATCTGCATGCCCACGCACACGCCGAACAGCGGCTTGCTGGCGGCCGCCTCGAGCACCGATTCCTGAAGGCCGGAGTCGCGCAGCTCGCGCATGCAGTCGGGCATGGCGCCCTGCCCCGGCAGCACCACACGGGTCGCCTTGCGGACCACGTCGGGGTCGGAGGTGACGAACACCTCCACGCCCACCTGGTCGGCCGCATGGCGAACGGCCTGCGACACCGAGTGCAGGTTGCCCATGCCGTAGTCGACGACCGCGACGGTATTTGCTGCTGCAGATTTCATAGCTGTTCGCTGGCGGGCTTCAGAGCGAACCCTTGGTCGATGGAATGACCCCGACGGAGCGGGGATCGATTTCGAGCGCGCCGCGCATGGCGCGCGCAAAAGCCTTGAACACCGTCTCGCACTGGTGATGCGCATTGACGCCCTTGAGGTTGTCGATGTGCAGCGAGACGAAGGCGTGGTTCACGAAACCCTGGAAGAACTCGTAGGTGAGCTGGCTGTCGAAGGTGCCGATCATCCCGCTGGTGAAAGGCACGTGCATCACGAGGCCCGGACGGCCCGAGAAGTCGATGACGACACGGCTCAGCGCCTCGTCGAGCGGCACATAGGCATGGCCGTAGCGGCGGATGCCTTTCTTGTCGCCGACAGCCTTGGCCACGGCCTGGCCCAGCGTGATGCCCACGTCTTCCACCGTGTGGTGCCCGTCGATGTGCAGGTCGCCCTGGCAGTCGATGTCGAGGTCGATCAGCCCGTGGCGGGCGATCTGGTCGAGCATGTGGTCGAAGAAGCCGATGCCGGTGGAAAGCTTGGCGCGGCCGGTGCCGTCGAGGTTCACGCTGACGGTGATCTTCGTCTCGGCGGTGTTGCGGGTGACCGTCGCTGTGCGATCGGCAATCTGGGGGGTGGTCATAGTGAGGCTTCGAGTGCCGCGAGCATCCGCGCATTCTCGTCGGCCGTTCCGACGGTGAGACGCAGGCAGTTCGCGAGCAGTTCATGCATTTTAGAAACGTTCTTCACCAGAACGCCGCGAGCCTTCATACCCTCGAAAGTCCTGGCGGCATCGGGCACGCGCAGGAGGATCATGTTGGCGTCGCTGGGCCAGGTCTTCACGCCGGGCAGGCGGCCGAGCCCCGTCATCAGGCGCTCGCGCTCCTCGCGGATCTGCCGGGCCTGCGCCTCGAACACGTCGGCATGCTCCAGCGCGAACAGCGCAGCCTCGCAGTTGAGCACACTGATGTTGTAGGGCGGGCGCACTTTGTCGATCTCGGCGACCAGCGCGGCCGGACCCATCATGTAGCCCAGGCGGATGCCGGCCAGCCCGAACTTGCTGAGCGTGCGCATCAGCAGCACGTGGCCGTGCTTCGCCAGCCGGTCGATGTAGCTGCGGGCGGCAAAGGGCTGGTAGGCCTCGTCGATCACCACCAGGCCGCCCTGCGCGCCCTGGGCTTCGACGATCTTCTCGAGGACGGCGTCGTCCCAGAGGTTGGCGGTCGGGTTGTTGGGGTACGCGAGATAGACGATGGCGGGCTTCTCGCGCTCGATGGCGGCCAGCATGGCGGCCTCGTCGAGCTCGAAGTCGGCCGTGAGCGGCACGCCAACGAACTTCAGGCCCTGGAGCTTCGCGCTCATGGCGTACATCACGAAGCCGGGCACGGGTGCCAGCACGGCCGCACCCGGCAGGTCGCAGGCGATGGCCAGCAGCGAGATCAGTTCGTCCGACCCGTTGCCCAGCATCAGCGCGAAGCCTTCAGGCATTTGCGCATGTGCCGCCAGCGCGCTGCGCAGATCGGCGCCACGGTCGCCGGGGTAGCGGTTGAGCGCCAGCGTGCCGAGCCGCGTGCCGAGTTCGGCCTGCAGCGCGGGCGGCAGGCCGAAGGGGTTTTCCATGGCGTCGAGCTTGATGAAGCCGCGCGCGTCCTGCACCGCATAGCCATGCATGGCCCGCACGTCGTGGCGGATGCGGTCGAACGGCGGGCGAGCGGATTCAGGAGCGGTCATCGGGTGCAGTGATAGCTGTTCTTGAGGGCGCCGGACATGACCAGTTGCACGGGCATGTCGGCTTCGTAACTGTCGGCGTTGCGGGTCAGCTCGGTCTGGTAGAGCGAACGGGCCATGGAGGGTTCGAGGCGGCGGCCCTCGACGCAGAACAGCGGCTTCTGGCCGTTGCGCTGCGAAGATTCGACGCCTTCGCGCAGGCCTTCGAGCACGCCGACCAGGTAGTAGCTGGCGTAGGCCTTGCCCTCCTTCTCGTTGGCCTCGAGCGTGCGCAGCTCGCGGATGCTCATGGCCTGCGCGCCGGAGGCGACGGCGAGTGCGAGCAGCAGGAACGCGGCACGCTTCATCGGCATCACCTGCGGTAGCGCGGCGGCGGCGCGTAGGCGCCGTCGGCCGGGAAGGCGCTGGGCTGCGACGGGTCGGCGCCGCGGCGCTGGCGGCGCGGGGTGTCGCGCTCTTCGAGCTCGAACAGCGCGGCACCGATCACGCCGACGTTGCGCACGTCGCCGGCTTCGGTGTTCGCAGCGTAGGCGCGGCCGGGCGCTGAAAAACGGAAGGCGGCCACCTCGTTCTGGCTCTTGCGAAAGCCCTCGATGGTCAGCGACTGCAGCGGCCGCAGCACGTAGCCGCCGTTGCGCATGCTGCCGGGCTTGCCGTTGAGCACGTCGAGGCCGTCGACGGTGGCGATCACTTCGTAGCTGCGCTCGCTCAGGTTGCGAAAGCGCAGTGTGTAGCGCGCGCCTTCGACACCGGCGAGACGGAACATGTCCTCCCCGCCGCTGCCCCGGCGGGTGCGCTGCAGGGGCAGCGGACGGCCGTCCTCGTCGAGCACGGACCATTCGACATCGCCATCGGCCAGCAGCAGGTTCAGCCGCCGCTCGGGATTGCTGCCCACCGCGCGGCGCACGGCGGAGGCCTCGTTGTAGCCCACCGAGGCCACGTCGTCCGGCCGGTCGGACAGGCGCTTGGCGACGACGGTGCGGGTCTTCGATTCGATGCCCTCGCCCCATTGCGTGCCAAGCTGCGGCGCGGGTGCGGCCGGCGCGGCGGCGCTGGACGTGGCGCTGGCGGCGGCCGATTCGCGCGGAGCCTGCGGCATCTGGCTGCAGGCGGCCAACAGCGCGGCCCCCGCAATGGCAGTCGCGGCGAACCTGAACAGGCGCGAACCGAAGAGACGACCGATCATCTTGCTTGCTCCTCCCGAGGACGGGTTGTTGTTGGAGTTCAGATCTTACGCAGCCGCATGCGGGCGGCCTCGGCGTGCGCCTGCAGGCCCTCGCCCTCGGCCAGCGTGACGGCGACCGGGCCGAGCGCCTGGGCGCCGGCCTCGCTGACCTCGATCAGGCTGGAGCGCTTCTGGAAGTCGTAGACGCCCAGCGGGCTCGAGAAGCGCGCCGTGCCGCTGGTCGGCAGCACGTGGTTCGGCCCGGCGCAGTAGTCGCCCAGGCTCTCGCTGGTGAAGGCGCCCAGGAAGATCGCGCCGGCGTGGCGCAGCAGCGGCTCCCAGCGATTCGGTTCGCTGCTGCTGACTTCCAGGTGCTCGGGCGCGATGCGGTTGCTGATCTCGCAGGCCTCTTCCATGCTCTTCGTGTGGATCAGCGCGCCGCGGCCGTTGAGCGAGGCGGCGATGATTTCGGCGCGCGGCATGGTGGGCAGCAGGCGATCGATCTCGGCCTGCACGCGGTCGATGTAGGCGGCGTCGGGGCACAGCAGGATGCTCTGCGCCAACTCGTCGTGCTCGGCCTGGCTGAACAGGTCCATCGCCACCCACTCGGGCGGCGTGGTGCCGTCGGCCAACACGAGGATTTCGCTCGGGCCCGCGATCATGTCGATGCCCACGGTGCCGAACACGCGGCGCTTGGCTGCGGCCACGTAGGCGTTGCCGGGGCCGGTGATCTTGTCGACGGCGGGGACGGTCGCGGTGCCGTAGGCCAGCGCGGCCACGGCTTGCGCGCCGCCGATGGTGAAGGCGCGCGTCACGCCGGCCGCGTAGGCGGCGGCCAGCACGAGCTGGTTCTTCTCGCCCTTCGGCGTCGGCACGACCATGATGATTTCGGCGACGCCCGCGACGTGCGCAGGAATGGCGTTCATCAGCACGCTCGACGGATAGGCGGCCTTGCCGCCCGGCACGTAGATGCCGACACGGTCGAGCGGCGTGACCTTCTGGCCGAGCAGCGTGCCGTCGGCGTCGCGGTAGCTCCAGCTCTCGCCCGAGGCCTTCTTCTGGGCCTCGTGGTAGCTGCGCACACGGCGTGCGGCGGCTTCGAGCGCGCCGCGCTGCGCTGCGGGCAGCGACTCGAAGGCGGCCTTCAGTTCGGCCTGGGTCAGCTCCAGCTCGGGCAGCGTCTTCGCGTCGAGCTTGTCGAAGCGATTCGTGTACTCCAGCACCGCAACGTCGCCACGCGTTTGAACGTCGGCGAGGATGTCCGCCACCACCTTCTCGATGGCCGCATCCGCGTCCGCGGACCAATGCAGCCGCGCCTTGAATTCAGCGTCGAAGCTGGCTGAAGTCGTGGACAGTCGGGCGGGGGCTGCTTTCAGAGTCATGTGCGTGATGTTCAGGCGGAAGGAATGGCCGACGCGAACGCGTCGATGATGCGGCGGATGGGCTCGCGCTTGAGCTTGAGCGCCGCCTGGTTGACCACCAGCCGGGCGCTGATGTCCATGATGCGTTCCACCTCGACGAGGTGGTTGGCCTTGAGCGTGTTGCCGGTCGAGACCAGGTCGACGATGGCGTCGGCCAGGCCCGTGAGCGGCGCCAGCTCCATGCTGCCGTAGAGCTTGATCAGGTCGACGTGCACGCCCTTGCTGGCGAAGAAGTCGCGCGACAGGCCCACGTACTTGGTCGCCACACGCAGGCGCGAGCCCTGCTTCACGGCCGAGGCGTAGTCGTAGTCGGCGCGCACGGCCACGCTGAGGCGGCAGGCCGCGATGCGCAGATCGAGCGGTTGGTACAGGCCCTGGTTGCCGTGTTCGAGCAGCACGTCGAGCCCGGTCACGCCGAGGTCGGCGCCGCCGTACTGCACGTAGGTGGGCACGTCGGAGGCGCGCACCAGCACCACGCGAACGTCGGGGCGGGTGGTGCCAAGAATGAGCTTGCGCGACTTCTCTGGGTCTTCGGTGACCTCGATGCCGGCGGCCGCCAGCAGGGGCATCGTTTCTTCGAAGATGCGGCCCTTGGAAAGCGCCAGGGTGATCATGCGGCGGCTCCGGTCAGTCGTTCGATGTCGGCGCCCAGGCCGCGCAGCTTGGCTTCCATGCGGTCGTAGCCCCGGTCGAGGTGGTAGATGCGGTCGATCAGGGTTTCGCCCTCGGCCACGAGGCCGGCGATGACCAGGCTGGCCGAAGCGCGCAGGTCAGTGGCCATCACGGTCGCGCCCGAGAGCTGCTGCACGCCCTCGACCATCGCGACCTTGCCCTCGACGTGGATGTTGGCGCCCAGGCGAACCATCTCGTTCACGTGCATGAAGCGGTTCTCGAAGATGGTTTCGGTGACCATCGAGGCGCCGCGCGCGATCACGTTCAGGGCCATGAACTGGGCCTGCATGTCGGTCGGGAAGCCGGGGTATTCGGTGGTGCTGAAGCTCTGTGCCTTCAGATGTTCGCAGGCCGGGCCCTTGGAGCTGACGCGCACGCCGTCCTTCTCGCAGGCGACGGTGCAGCCCGCGTCGCGCAGCTTGTCGATCACGGCGTCCATGTGATCGCCGCGCGCGTGGCGCAGGAAGGCCTCGCCGCCCGTGGCCGCGACGGCGCACAGGAAGGTGCCGGCCTCGATGCGGTCGGCCACCACGGCGTGTTCGCAGCCGTGCAGCTTCTCGACGCCCTGGATGCGGATGTGGCTGGTGCCGTGGCCTTCGATCTTGGCGCCCATGCGGATCAGCATTTCGGCCAGGTCGACGATCTCGGGCTCCTGCGCGGCGTTCTCGAGCAGCGTCTCGCCCTCGGCCAGTGCGGCGGCCATCAGAAAGTTCTCGGTGCCGGTGACGGTAACCATGTCGGTCAGGATGCGCGCGCCCTTCAGGCGGGTGCGGCCTTCGGGCAGGCGCGCGACCATGTAGCCGTGGTCGACCACGATCTCGGCGCCCATGGCCTGCAGGCCCTTGATGTGCTGGTCGACCGGCCGCGAGCCGATGGCGCAGCCGCCGGGCAGCGACACCTTGGCATGGCCGAAGCGCGCCAGCAGCGGGCCCAGGGCCAGCACGGAGGCGCGCATGGTCTTCACCAGCTCATAAGGCGCTTCCGGGTTGTTCAGGTCGCCGGCATTCAGGCGCACCGTGCCGCCGTCCTTCCCATCCTGGCCGCGCTCGGCCACGACGCCCATGTTGCGCACCAGCTTGAGCATGGTCGACACGTCCTGCAGGCGCGGCACGTTGTGCAGCGTCACGGGCTGGTCAGTCAGCAACGCCGCGCACAGTTCGGGCAGCGCGGCGTTCTTGGCGCCGGAAATGAGTACTTCGCCGCGGAGCTCTCGCCCGCCGCGAATCAGAAGTTTGTCCATCGAAATTCCAGCGAAATCAGGGGCCTGCGAGGGCCGGGGAGTTATTTTTCCACCGCCGCCCATTCGGCCGGCGTGTAGGTCTTCATCGAAAGCGCATGCACCTCGTCGGTGTGCATTTTCGCACCGAGGGTGGCGTAGACCCGCTGATGGCGCTGGATCGCGCGCTTGCCCTCGAATTCGGCCGAGACGATGGTGGCATACCAATGCCGGCCATCGCCCTCGAGCGTGATGTGCTCGCACGGGAGGTGGGACTGGATCAGGGCCTGGAGTTGTTCGGCGGTCATGGGGTCTGGAGAAGAAGCGTTCAGCCTCGGATTTTGTAGCCGATGCGCAGGAGATGGACAGCGATGGCGCTCACCGCCAGCCACGCGGTGCCGACGATGCCCAGGCTGAGCCAGGGCGATGCATCGCTCACGCCGAAGAAGCCGTAGCGGAAGCCGTCGATCATGTAGAAGAACGGGTTCAGGTGGCTCACGCTCTGCCAGAACGGCGGCAGCGAGCCGATCGAATAGAACACGCCCGACAGGAAGGTCATGGGCATGATCAGGAAGTTCTGGAACACCGCCATCTGGTCGAACTTCTCGGCCCAGAGGCCGGCGATCAACCCGAGCGTGCCGAGCATCGCGGCCCCCAGCAGCGCGAAAACGACGATCCAGACCGGCGCCACGAAGTTCGGCATCGCGAAGAAGACCGTGACCGCGAACACGCCCAGCCCCACGGCCAGCCCGCGGATGACCGACGAGCCCACGTAGGCGAAGAACCAGCCCCAGTGCGACAGCGGCGTGAGCAGCACGAACACCAGGTTGCCCATGATCTTGCTCTGGATGATCGAGGACGAGCTGTTGGCGAACGCGTTCTGCAGCACGCTCATCATCACGAGGCCCGGCACGAGGAAGGCCGTGTAGCCGACGGTGCCGTAGACCGTCACGCGGCCCTCGAGCACATGGCCGAACACCATGAGGTACAGCAGCGCGGTGAGCACCGGCGCACCGACCGTCTGGAACCCGACCTTCCAGAAGCGCAGCGTCTCCTTGTAGAGCAGCGCGCGCCAACCGGTCACGGCCATCATGGAGCCCCCTTGCTCGGCACTGCGTGTCCTCGCTTCCCCCCGAGGGGGAGCTTCGCTTGCTTGGGGCGGCCCGGCGCGGCGCTCATCGCGCCACCTCCAGCGGGGTCTGCTCGCCGGCCATCAGGTCGATGAACACGTCTTCGAGATCGGCCTTGCGCATTTCCACGTCTTCCACCGCGACGCCGGCTTCGCGGATCGCGGCCAGCAGTTGTTCGACTTCATGGGCGTTCTGCGCCGGCAGCTGCACGATGCGCCCGGTGATGCGCGCATGCTGGGCGATGGCCCAGGGCAGCATGGCGTCGGTCTTGAAGCGCAGTACGTTGCTCGCGGCCGACTTCAACAGTTCGCTGGTGCGGTCGAGCGCGATCACCTTGCCGAGCTTGAGCATCGCGATGCGGCTGCACAGCGCCTCGGCTTCTTCGAGGTAGTGGGTGGTCAGCAGCACGGTGCTGCCCTGCTTGTTGAGCCGGGCGACGAACTGCCAGAGCGTCTGGCGCAATTCGACGTCGACGCCGGCCGTGGGCTCGTCGAGCACGATCACCGGCGGCTTGTGCACCAGCGCCTGCGCCACAAGCACGCGGCGCTTCATGCCGCCCGAAAGCTGGCGCATGTTGGCGCCGGCCTTGTCGGCGAGGCCCAGGCTGTGCAGCAGCTCGTCGATCCAGTCGTCGTTGTTCTTGATGCCGAAGTAGCCCGACTGGATGCGCAGCGATTCGCGCACGTTGAAGAAGGGGTCGAACACCAGCTCCTGCGGCACGATGCCGAGCTGGCGGCGCGCCTCGGCGTAATCGCGCTGCACGTCGAAGCCGTGGACGCTGATGGCGCCGGCCGTGGGGCGCGAAAGCCCCGCGAGCATGCTGATGAGGGTGGTCTTGCCCGCGCCGTTCGGGCCGAGCAGGCCGAAGAACTCGCCCGGCTCGATCTGGAAGCTGACCTCGTCGACCGCCTTCAGCCCTTGCTTGCCTTGGGCTTTCTGCTGTCTGGAGGGGGGATAGGTCTTGGAGACCGATTGGAATGAGATCGCGGGCATGGGAGCCCGCGATTTTAAGGGGCCGCTTTACAAGCTGCCGCGCAGCGGCCCGATACCCTCATGCGGCCGCCGCCGGGTCGCCCCAAGGCGGGCCGCGCCGCCCCCTCGGGGGGTGGCGAATTACACGCAGCAAAGCGGAGTGAAAAGCCGGGGGGCCAACAATGTCAGGGCGCCGCGGGCAAAAGGCCCGCAATGCCGTACAGCGCGGCCAGCTCGCGCAGCCGGGGCGAGAGGCCCTTGACGGAAAAGCCGCGTCCCAGGGCGCTGGATTCGCGCCGGCATTCGAGCAGCACGGCCAGCGCCGACGAATCGAACTGGGCCAGCGCGGTCGCGTCGACCACGGTGGACGACGAGTCGACCTGGCCCTTCAGCCCCTGCTGCAGCATACGCATGCAGGCGGGGGCCTCGTCGTGGGTGAGTCGGGTCGGCAGGACCAGCATCGTGCGCTCCGGTCAGCTCTTGCCGTTGCCCTTGTTGCGCGCGACCAGTGCGGCGATCAGGCCGTCGACACCGCTCTTGTTGATTTCCTGCGCGAACTGGGTGCGGTAGGTGTCGACCAGCCAGACGCCCAGCACATTCAGGTTGTAGACCTTCCAGCCGGCGCCCTGGCCGGGGGTCTTCTCGAGGCGGTAGTCGAGCTGGACCGGATCGCCGCGGCCCTTGACCTCGGTGCGCACCAGCACGTCCTTGTCGTCGGGCGAGCCGCGGAACGGACGGATGGTGACGGTCTGGTCGGTCACCTGGTCGAGCGCGCCGGCATAGGTGCGCACCAGCAGGGTCTTGAATTCTTCCTGCAGGCGCTTCTGCTGCTCTGGCGTGGCCGTGCGCCAGGCCGGGCCGACGGCCGAGGCCGTCATGCGCTGGAAGTTGACGTTGGGCATGATCTTGCTGTCGACCAGCAGCATGATCTTGTTGACGTCGCCCGACTTGATGGACGAGTCGGCCTTGATCGTCTCGAGCACGTCGGTCGAGAGGCGCTTGACTAGCGCATCGGGCGCTTCGTCGGCGGCACGGGCGGGCTGGACGAATGCGAAAGCCGCACCGAACAGCAGGGCACCGGCCAGCACCAGGCGGCCGAGATCGCGACGTTGCAAGGTCTTGTCGTTCATGGAGAGTCCCTCATTCAAGTTTGAAAATCCACAGGCATCCGGAAAAGCCGGATGCTGAAACAGGAACGGATTCGAGGCGCATGGGGCCGACCGGGTTCCTGTCCGGGAGGTGAAGCCTTGCAACCGGATGCAAGCAGCCTTCCCTCCATGCTGCTCCTCGGCTTACTTGTCGCTGCCGTCGCTGCCGTCGCTGCCGCCGCCATCGTTGGGCGGATTGCCGTCGTAGACCTGGCTGCGGCGGTGCTGCAGGAACGCATCGCGCGTGAACGAATACTTGTCGAGCGCCGCGTCGCCGAGCAGGCGGCCGGCGCGCAGGTACTGCGAACGCGTGTCGACGACGCGCAGCACCGTCAGCGAATTGCGCCAGGGGATGTCGCTCACATGGCCCAGCGGATCGCCGTACATGTCAAGCGGCTTGGCCGCAGTGTCGCGCACCGTCGAGGGGCCCAGCAGCGGCAGCACGACATATGGGCCCGCGCCGACACCCCAGTAGCCCAGCGTCTGACCGAAGTCTTCCTCGTGGCGGGGAATGCCCGCTTCGGTCGCAACGTCCAGCAGGCCGCCGAGGCCGAAGAAGGTGTTGACGTTCAGCCGCATGAAGGTCTCGGCGCTGTTCTGCAGCTTCAACTGGGCCACGTTGTTGGCCAGGCTCCAGACATCGCCGATGTTGGAGAAGAAGTTGTTCACGCCGGTGCGCACCATCGAGGGCAGCGCCTTCTGGTAGGCCGTGGCCACGGGGACGAGCACCGCATCGTCGACGGTGTCGTTGAAGCGCGAAACACCGCGGTTGAATGGCTCGAACGGGTCGGCCGGATTGGCGTTGGGGCCGGTGGCGCAACCGGCCACCAGCGCGAAGACGGCTGCTGCGCTCATCCAGCGCGCATGGCTCGCTACGTTATTCATAGCAGCAGAAAGAGGGGCTCGTGTTTTCATTTCTTATTCGCTGTTCCAGGCGTCGAAGAATTGCCTTCGGCCGCCTTGCTGTACAGGAACTGGCTGATCAGGTTCTCCAGCACCACGGCCGATTGGGTCGAAGTGATGGTGTCGCCGGCCTGCAGTGCCTTCTCCTCGGCGCCCGCCTCGATTCCGATGTACTGCTCGCCGAGCAGGCCACTGGTCAGGATCTTGAGCGAGCTGTCCTTGGGAAAACTGTAACGGTTTTGCAAAGCCAGCGTCACGTCGGCCTGAAAGGACTTGTCGTTGAAGGCGATGGATTCCACGCGGCCGACCACGACCCCCGCGCTCTTGACCGCGGTTTGGGGCTTGAGCCCGCCGATGTTGTCGAAGCGCGCGGTGACCGCATAGGTCTTCTGGAAATTCAGGCTCAGCAGGTTGGCCGACTGCAGCGCGAGAAACAGCAGCGCCGCCGCGCCGATCAGCACGAACAGGCCCACCCAGATGTCGTTGTTGGAACGTTGCATATCGACTCTTCCTAAATGCCTACGGATTGACTCATTCGAGAATCACCGCAGAACCGGCTTTGCCGGGCTGCAGGTGTTGCCCCCTGCAAGGGGGTAGGAGGCCACACGAAGTGGGCAAGCCTGGGGGTGTACTCGTTCATATGCTGAACATCATCGCGGTGAGCAGGAAGTCGAGCCCCAGTACCGCCAGCGATGCCGTGACCACGGTCTTCGTGGTCGCGCGCGACACGCCTTCGGGCGTGGGCTGGGCCTCGTAGCCCTGCAGCAGTGCGATGAAGGTCACGGTGAAGCCGAAGACGATGCTCTTGATGACGCCATTGCCGACGTCGCGCCATACGTCGACGCCGCCCTGCATCTGGCCCCAGAACGCGCCCGGGTCCACGCCCAGCATCAGCACGCCCACCACGTAGCCGCCCATGATGCCCACCGCGCTGAACACAGCCGCCAGCAGCGGCATGGTGATCACGCCGGCCCAGAAGCGCGGTGCGAGGATGCGCTGCACCGGATCGACCGCCATCATCTCCATGGCGCTCAATTGCTCGTCGGCCTTCATGAGGCCGATCTCCGCGGTAAGCGACGTACCGGCGCGTCCGGTGAAGAGCAAGGCCGCCACCACAGGCCCGAGCTCGCGCACGAGACTCAGTGTGACCAGCAGGCCGAGCGCTTCGGACGAGCCGTAGCGCTGCAGCGCGTAGTACATCTGCAGCCCCAGCACGAAGCCGACGAACAGCCCCGACACGCCGATGATCGCGAGCGAGTAGTTGCCCAGGAAATGGATCTGGTCGCGCACCAGCCCGAACCGGCGCATGATCTGCGCGCCCGGTCCGATCAGGCGCGTGAAAAGCTTCGCGCCATAGCCCAGGTTGGCCAGATGGCGGCGCACCGCGAAGCCGAGGTCGGCTGGTTTCCACCAGGTCATGAGCGCCCTCCTTCCACATTGCCGAAGTCGTCTTCGATGCTGACGCCGGGGTAGTGGAAATGCACCGGCCCGTCGGGCAGCGCATTGACGAACTGATGGACCAGCGGATCGTCGCTCTCGCGCACTTCGTCGGGCGTGCCCTGCGCGGCAATGCCGCCGTTGGCCAGGATGATCACGTGGTCGGCGATGCGGAAGGTTTCCTCGAGGTCGTGCGACACGATGATGCTGGTGAGTCCGAGCGTGTCGTTGAGCTGTCGGATCAGCCGCGCCGCCGTGCCGAGCGAGATCGGGTCGAGGCCGGCGAAGGGCTCGTCGTACATGACGAGATCGGGGTCGAGCGCGATCGCGCGCGCCAGCGCCACGCGCCGCGCCATGCCGCCCGACACCTCGCTGGGCATCAGGTCGCGCGCGCCGCGCAGGCCGACGGCATCGAGCTTCATGAGCACGATGTCGCGCACCAGCGCTTCGGACAACTGGGTGTGCTCGCGCAGCGGGAAGGCCACGTTGTCGAACACGCTCATGTCGGTGAACAACGCGCCGAACTGGAACAGCATGCCCATTCGGCGCCGCGCCGCGTAAAGCGCCGTTGCGTCGAACCTGACGACGTCCTGACCATCGAAGAGCACCTCGCCGCGCTGCGCCTTCTGCTGTCCGCCGATCAGGCGCAGCACGGTGGTCTTGCCGCCGCCCGATGCGCCCATCAGGGCCGTCACCTTGCCGCGCGGCACGGTGAAGGACACGCCGTCGAGAATGGCGCGCGCGCCGTAGCCGAACGTAACGTCGCGGAACTCTACAAAGGAATGTGGCAGTGGTGCGGCTGGGTCCATCTCAATAAAAAAGCCGGGCGCCCTTTCAGGCATCCCGGCATGCGGTTTCCGGCGGATGATACCGGGGACAAACCCGGACCCGCGAAACTGAAACAAAAATCAGCGAGGCAAGTCGCTGAATCCCATCAAAAATTCATCGACCGCGCGGGCAGCTTGACGGCCCTCGCGGATCGCCCAGACCACCAGCGACTGTCCGCGGCGGATGTCGCCGGCGGCGAACACCTTCGGCACGTTGGTGGCATAGCCCCCGATGAAGTCGACCGTCGCCTTGGCATTGCCGCGTGCATCCTTCTCGACACCGAAGGCATCGAGCACGGTCGCCACGGGACTGATGAAGCCCATGGCGAGCAGCACGAGGTCGGCCTTGAGCACCTGCTCGCTGCCGGCCACTTCCTGCATCTTGCCGTCCTTCCATTCGACGCGAACGGTCTTCAGGCCGGTGACCTTGCCCTTCTCGCCGATGAACTCCTTGGTGGAGATCGCGAACTCGCGCTCGCAGCCCTCTTCATGGCTGGAGCTGGTGCGCAGCTTGATCGGCCAGTACGGCCAGGTCAGCGGGCGGTTTTCTTCCTCGGGCGGCTGCGGCATCAGTTCGAACTGCGTGACGCTCGCGGCGCCATGGCGGTTGCTAGTGCCCACACAATCGGAGCCGGTGTCGCCGCCGCCGATGACGATCACGTGCTTGCCGTCGGCGCGCAGCTGGCCCTTGACCTTGTCGCCCGCGTTGACGCGGTTTTGCTGCGGCAGGAACTCCATCGCGAAATGGATGCCGTCGAGGTCGCGACCGGGCACCGGCAGGTCGCGCGATTGCTCGGCGCCGCCGGTGAGCACCACGGCGTCGAACTCTTTCTGCAGCTGCTCGGGCGTGACGGTTTCCTTGGCGAGGTTCGTGACCTTGGAGCCCTTGCCCAGCGGATCCTTCGCGGCGCCGACCATCACGCCGGTGCGGAAGGTCACGCCTTCGGCCTTCATCTGCTCGACGCGCCGGTCGATGTGCGACTTCTCCATCTTGAAGTCGGGGATGCCGTAGCGCAGCAGGCCGCCGATGCGGTCGTTCTTCTCGAACAACGTCACGTCGTGGCCGACGCGCGCCAGTTGCTGGGCGGCCGCCATGCCGGCCGGGCCCGAACCCACCACCGCCACCTTCTTGCCGGTCTTGTGCTTGGCGGCGCGCGGCGCCACCCAGCCTTCGTCCCAGGCGCGGTCGATGATCGCGTGCTCCAGCGACTTGATGCCGACCGGGTCGTCGTTCACGTTGAGCACGCAGGCCGCCTCGCAGGGCGCGGGGCAGATGCGGCCGGTGAACTCGGGGAAGTTGTTGGTCGAGTCGAGCACCGCGAAGGCGTTTTGCCAGTCGTTGCGGTACACGAGGTCGTTGAAGTCCGGAATGATGTTGTTGACCGGGCAGCCGCTGTTGCAGAACGGCGTGCCGCAGTCCATGCAGCGCGCGCCCTGCACCTTGGCCTGTTCGGTGTTCAGGCCGACGACGAATTCCTTGTAATGCTTGACGCGCTCGTCGACGGGCTTGTAGCCCTCCTCGACGCGCTCATGCTCCATGAAGCCGGTGATCTTTCCCATCGTGATTCCTTTACACCCCCGTTGCTTGCTCACTGCGTGTAGCCGCCTCCCCCCTCAAGGGGGCAACACCAGCGGCCCGGCAAAGCCGGTTCCGCGGTGTTCCCCGAAGGGGCTGTGACTGTTTCACGCGCTGCATGCCGTACAGGGATTCATTCTGTTTTGGTTGATCTTCAAGCTGCGGCCGGGGCCGTTTGCGGTGCGGGGGCCAGCGCATGCGGCTCGAGGCCGATGTGCGCGTTGTTGCCGCTGCTCGTGAGCTCGACCTTGCGGTCGTGCAGTTCGGCGAGCGCGCGCTTGTATTCGTTCGGGAACACCTTCACGAACTTCGTGCGCGACACCGACCAGTTGTCGAGCAGTTCGCGCGCGCGCTTGCTGCCGGTCCAGCGGTGGTGCTCTTCGAGCAGCTTCTTCAGCTGCGCTTCGTCGGTCACGCCGCCGTGCCAGATCTTGCGATGCACGCTGGCGGTCTGCTCGGCGGAGGTCAGCACCTTGTCGAGCGAGACCATCGAGAGGTTGCAGCGCGTGGCGAACTGGCCGTCCTCGTCGTAGACGAAGGCCACGCCGCCGCTCATGCCGGCCGCGAAGTTGCGGCCCGTCTTGCCAAGCACTGCCACCGTGCCGCCGGTCATGTACTCGCAGCCGTGGTCGCCGGTGCCTTCGATGACTGCCGTGGCGCCCGACAGGCGCACGGCGAAGCGTTCGCCGGCCACGCCGCACAGGTAGGCCTCGCCGGTGGTCGCGCCGTACAGCGCCGTGTTGCCGACGATGGTGTTGCGCGCCGCTTCACCGCGGAACTCGAGGCTGGGGCGCACCACCACACGGCCGCCGGAGAGGCCCTTGCCCGTGTAGTCGTTGGCGTCGCCGATGAGGTACAGCGTGATGCCTCGCGCCAGGAAGGCGCCGAACGACTGGCCGCCCGTGCCTTCGAGCTGGATGCGGATCGAGTCGTCGGGCAGGCCCTGCGGATGCACCTTGGTCAGTGCGCCCGAAAGCATGGCGCCCACCGAGCGGTTGACGTTGCGCGCCACCTCGATGAACTGCACCTTCTCGCCCTTCTCGATGGCGGGACGCGACTTCTCGATGAGCTTCACGTCGAGCGCGCGTTCGAGACCATGGTCCTGGTTCTCCACATGGAAGCGCGGCACCTCGGCCGGCACATTCGGCAGCGCGAACAGGCGGCTGAAGTCGAGGCCCGAGGCCTTCCAGTGTTCGATGCCCTTGCGCATGTCGAGCAGGTCGGCGCGGCCGATCAGGTCGTCGAACTTGCGGATGCCGAGCTGGGCCATGATCTGTCGCACTTCTTCCGCAACGAAGAAGAAGTAGTTGACGACGTGCTCGGGCTTGCCCGAGAACTTCTTGCGCAGGATCGGGTCTTGCGTGGCCACGCCCACCGGGCAGGTGTTCAGGTGGCACTTGCGCATCATGATGCAGCCCTCGACCACCAGCGGCGCGGTGGCGAAGCCGAACTCGTCGGCACCCAGCAGCGCGCCGATGGCGACGTCGCGACCGGTCTTCATCTGGCCGTCGGCCTGCACGCGGATGCGGCTGCGCAGGCGGTTGAGCACCAGGGTCTGCTGCGTTTCGGCCAGGCCGATTTCCCACGGGCTGCCCGCGTGCTTGATCGACGACCAGGGCGATGCGCCCGTGCCGCCGTCATGGCCGGCGATCACGACGTGGTCGCTCTTGCACTTGGCCACGCCGGCCGCGATGGTGCCGACGCCGATTTCGCTCACCAGCTTCACGCTGATGCTGGCGTGCGGCGCGGTGTTCTTCAGGTCGTGGATGAGCTGGGCCAGGTCTTCGATCGAGTAGATGTCGTGGTGCGGCGGCGGGCTGATGAGGCCCACGCCCGGCACGGCGTAGCGCTGCTTGCCGATGTACTCGGTGACCTTGCCGCCCGGCAGCTGGCCGCCTTCGCCCGGCTTGGCGCCCTGCGCCATCTTGATCTGGATCTGGTCGGCCGAGTGCAGGTACTCGGCGGTGACGCCGAAGCGGCCCGACGCGACCTGCTTGATGCGCGAACGCAGCGAGTCGCCGTCCGCGAGCGGCAGGTCGACCTCGACGTTGGCCGCGCCGATCACGCTCTTGAGCGTGTCGCCCTGCTTGATCGGGATGCCCTTGAGTTCGTTGCGGTAGCGCGCCGGGTCTTCACCGCCCTCGCCCGTGTTGCTCTTGCCGCCGATGCGGTTCATGGCAATCGCGAGCGTGGCGTGCGCCTCGGTGCTGATCGAGCCGAGCGACATCGCGCCGGTGGCGAAACGCTTGACGATCTCCGCAGCCGATTCGACCTCGTCCACCGGAATCGCCTTGGCCGGATCGATCTTGAACTCGAACAGGCCGCGCAGCGTGAGGTGTCGGCGGTTCTGGTCGTTGATGAGCTGCGCGTATTCCTTGTACGTGTTCCAGTTGTTGGCGCGCGTGCTGTGCTGCAGCTTGGCGATGGCATCGGGCGTCCACATGTGCTCTTCGCCGCGCGTGCGCCAGGCGTATTCGCCGCCGGCGTCGAGCATGTGGGCCAGCACCGGGTCGTCGCCGAAGGCAGCCTTGTGCATGCGGATGGCTTCCTCGGCGATCTCGAAGACGCCGATGCCTTCCACGCGGCTGGCGGTGCCGGTGAAGTACTTGTTCACCGTCTCGCTGTTCAGGCCGATGGCTTCGAACAGCTGCGCGCCGCAGTAGCTCATGTAGGTGCTGACACCCATCTTCGACATGATCTTCGACAGGCCCTTGCCGATGGCCTTGACGTAGTTGTAGACCGCCTTGTCGGCGCTCAGCTCGCCCGGCATGTCGGCGTGCATGGCCGCCAGGGTTTCCATCGCGAGGTACGGGTGCACGGCTTCAGCGCCGTAGCCCGCGAGCACGCCGAAGTGATGCACTTCGCGCGCCGATCCGGTCTCGACCACGAGGCCGGCGGTGGTGCGCAGGCCTTCGCGAACCAGGTACTGGTGCACGGCCGAGAGGGCCAGCACGGCAGGGATGGCCACCTGCGTCGGGCTCACGCCACGGTCGCTGATGATCAGGATGTTGTGGCCGCCCTTGATGGCATCCACCGCTTCGGCACACAGCGAGGCCAGCTTGGCTTCGACGCCTTCGTCGCCCCATGCGAGCGGGTAGGTGATGTCGAGCGCGTAGCTCTTGAACTTGCCCTGCGTGTACTTGCCGATGTCGCGCAGCTTCGCCATGTCGGCGAAGTCGAGGATCGGCTGGCTCACTTCGAGCCGCATCGGCGGGTTGACCTGGTTGATGTCCAGCAGGTTGGGTTTGGGGCCGATGAAGGACACCAGCGACATCACGATCGCTTCGCGGATCGGGTCGATCGGCGGGTTGGTCACCTGCGCGAACAGCTGCTTGAAGTAGTTGTACAGCGGCTTGTTCTTGCTGGAGAGCACGGCCAGCGGGCTGTCGTTGCCCATGGAGCCGATGCCTTCTTCGCCGGCCTGGGCCATCGGGCTCATCAGGAACTTGATGTCTTCCTGGGTGTAGCCGAAGGCCTGCTGGCGGTCGAGCAATGCAACTTGACTCAGCGGCGCCGAGACCGGCTCGGCCTTGACGCTGTCGAGCTTGATGCGCAGGTTCTCGATCCACTGCTTGTAGGGCTTGCTGTTGGCGAGGGTGGCCTTGACCTCCTCGTCGTCGATCATGCGGCCCTGCTCCAGGTCGATCAGGAACATCTTGCCGGGCTGCAGGCGCCACTTGCGCACGATCTTCTGCTCGGGCACGGGCAGCACGCCGGATTCGGAGGCCATGATGACGAGGTCGTCGTCGGTGACGCAGTAGCGCGAGGGGCGCAGGCCGTTGCGGTCGAGCGTGGCGCCGATCTGGCGGCCGTCGGTGAACACGATGGAGGCCGGGCCGTCCCACGGCTCGAGCATGGCGGCGTGGTATTCATAGAACGCGCGGCGGCGCGGGTCCATGGTGGCGTGCTGTTCCCAGGGCTCCGGGATCATCATCATCACGGCCTGGCTGATGGGGTAGCCGGCCATCGTCAGCAGCTCGAGGCAGTTGTCGAAGGTGGCGGTGTCGGACTGGTTCGCGAAGCTGATCGGGTAAAGCTTTTGCAGGTCGGCGCCCAGCACGGGCGACGACATCACGCCTTCGCGCGCCTTCATCCAGTTGTAGTTGCCCTTGACCGTGTTGATTTCGCCGTTGTGGGCGACGTAGCGGTACGGGTGGGCCAGCGGCCACTCGGGGAAGGTGTTGGTGGAAAAGCGCTGGTGCACGAGGCCCAGGGCCGAGATGCAGCGCTTGTCCTGCAGGTCGAGGTAGTAGGTGCCCACCTGGTCGGCCAGCAGCAGGCCCTTGTAGACCACGGTGCGGCTCGACATGCTGGGAACGTAGTATTCCTTGCTGTGCTTGAGCTTCAGGCGCTGGATGTTGGCGCTGGCGGTCTTGCGGATCACGTAGAGCTTGCGTTCCAGCGCGTCCTGCACGATCACGTCGTTGCCGCGGCCGATGAAGACCTGGCGCAGCAGCGGTTCCTTTTCGCGCACGGTGGGCGACATGGGCATGTCGCGGTTGACCGGCACGTCGCGCCAGCCGAGCAGCACCTGGCCTTCGGCCTTGATGGCGCGTTCCATTTCCTGCTCGCAGGCTTCGCGCGAGGCGTGCTCCTTCGGCAGGAAGATCATGCCGACGCCGTATTCGCCGGGCGGGGGCAGCGTGACGCCCTGCTTCGCCATTTCTTCGCGGTAAAGATGGTCGGGCAGCTGGATCAGGATGCCGGCACCGTCGCCCATCAGCTTGTCAGCGCCCACTGCGCCGCGATGGTCGAGGTTCTCGAGAATCTTGAGGCCCTGCAGCACGATGGCGTGGCTCTTCTCGCCCTTGATATGGGCCACGAAGCCGACGCCGCAGGCATCGTGCTCGTCGGCACCGGAATACAGACCGTGTTCTTGGAGATGTTTGATCTCGGCAGCCGTCGTCATGGCGCGCTCCTTCAGTTTTCGCAGGGAAATGGAGCATATTGCGATGCACAAAGAATGCCAAACACTTTAATAGGGGTCAGATTCCCATTAAATCTTGAGTTATCTAGTCAGAATTAAATTGGGGACATATTAAAAAAAGGAGCAAAAGAACCAATGCATCAGCCAGCCGACGCTGCTTTTTCACCTCAGGATGAAGTGTTCGATGGCGGCCGACCGGCCTTGGCTTTGACTACCCGGCGGTCGGTGGACTTCTGCAGGCTGTCGAGAAAGTCGTCGTCGCCAGCGGCCCAGCCCCGCAATGTCGCCTCGGTCAGCGCGCGCTGGTCGGCCGCACGCACCCCGCCGCGCACCAGTTCGACATACGCGGCCTCGCGCGCGAACGGGGTGTTGCCGAGCTCCCAATACAGCGGGTGGGGGGTCAGCAGGCGGTCGTGCCGCAGTCCGGCGTAGTGGCCATGGCTGGACCAGGGAAAGTCGCGCGCATCGGCCACCATGCCCGCGCGCACCGGGTTGAGGTCGATGTAGGCCATGCAGGTCAGCAGGTAGCGGTCGGTCTGGATCAGCGTGGACCGGTAGCGGCCCTCCCACAGCGTGCCGCTGCGGCCATGGCGGTCGTTGAAGTAGCGCACGTAGCTGCGTCCCACCGACTGCATGAACTGGGGCAGGCCGGTGGGACTGTCGGGCGTGGCCAACAGGTGGAAGTGGTTGTCCATGAGCACGTAGGCGTGCAGCGCGATGCCGAAACGCGCGGCGTTCTCGGCCAGCAGCGCAAGCAGTTTCTCGCGGTCCGCGCGGTCCACGAAGATCGGCTGGCGGTTGTTGCCGCGCTGGATCACGTGGTGCGGCATGCCGGCCAGGGTGAGTCGGGGAAGACGGGCCATCTATTGCTCGCCCCCAGGCTGCGCGCGCTGCATGTCGCTTCGCCTTCCCCCGACCGGGGGCCACACCAGCGGCCCGGCAGAGCCGGTTGCGCGGTATTCCCGAATCGATTCCACGCCGCGCAGCCCGAATTTTTTCAGGACAGGCGGAAGCGCGTATCGCCCAGAGCGTCGAGTCCGAACTGCGCCAGCAGTTCGCGCAGCCGCGTGGCCGCGCTTGCCTTGCGCTGCCCGGTGTAGCGCGCCAGGATCAGCTCGTTCTTCATGCTGTGCTCCCAGCCGACCAGCTCGGTCACCGTGACGCTGTAGCCGTTGGCTTCAAGATACAGGCAGCGCAGCACGTTGGTGAGCTGGCTGCCGATTTCGCGCGTGTGCAGCGGATGGCGCCACAGCTCGGCCAGCGGGGTGCGCGACAGTGCGAGCGCCTTGGTTTCGCGCAGGCAGGCGGCCACTTCGGCCTGGCAGCAGGGAACGAGCACCATGCAGCGCGCTTTCTTGGCCAAGCCGAAGGCGATGGCGTCGTCTGTCGCGGTGTCGCAGGCATGCAGCGCGGTGACCACGTCGATCTGCGCCGGCAATTCACTCGCCTGCGCCGACTCGGCCACGGTGAGGTTCAGGAACGACATGCGCTCGAAGCCCAGGCGCTGCGCCAGCGCGCGCGAGCGCTCGACCAGTTCGCCGCGTGTCTCGATGCCGTAGACGTGGCCGCTGCCCTGGCGCGGCCGGAAGAACAGGTCGTAGATGATGAAGCCGAGGTACGACTTGCCCGCGCCATGGTCGGCCAGCGTCGCGCCCGCGCCCTCTTCCGGCAAGTCGCGCAGCAGTTGCTCGATGAACTGGAACAGGTGGTAGACCTGCTTGAGCTTGCGCCGCGAGTCCTGGTTGAGCCGGCCCTCGCGGGTCAGGATGTGCAGTTCCTTGAGCAGTTCGATGGATTGGCCGGGGCGCAGCGCGTCGGCCAGCTCTGCGTCGGCCTTGGCGGCCTTGTTCGTTTTCACGGTTCTTGTCGCATTGTTCGTGTTCATGGCTTGGCGCTCCCGGGGCCGACGTCGAGCGCCGCCCAGCCTTCGGAGCCCAGTGCTTCGAGCGTGTCGATGTTGCGTTCGAAGATGGCCTCGGCCTCGGGGAACGCCTCGACCGCGCGGCTCACGCTGTCTTCGCGCAGCAGGTGCAGCGTGGGGTACGGCGCGCGGTTGGTGGCATTGCCGATATCGTCGGCATCGGTGCCGGCGAACTGGAAGCGCGGATGAAAGCTCGCCAGCTGGAACACCCCGTCGAAACCGGCGCGCGCAAGCCGGCGTTCGGCACGCGCCGTGAAGTCGTTGAAGTCCAGGAAGTCGGCCAAGGTGTTCGGTGCAATCAGCAGGGTGGTGTCGCGCACGGCGGCGTCGAGTGCGGCAAGGTCTTTTGCTTCGGCAAGAAGCTCGTCCATCAGGCCGGTCTCCTCGGCCGGCTCGTACACGGCGTAGTGGACCTGCGCCTTCACGTGCACGGCCTTTGCGAACGGGCACAGGTTGAGGCCGATCACCGCGCGTTCGAGCCAGCGCCGCGTGTCGGCTTCGGCCTGGGCAGATGCGATTGTCGCCGGGTGGGTCATGCCATCTCCGCCGCAGGGCGAATCCGCCCCAGGCGCCGCGCGATCGCCATGCCGACCAGCGAGCAAGCCAGCGTGGCGGTCCAGGTCCAGTGCCAGCCGCCAACGCGATGAGCCATCCACGCCACTGCGGGCGGGGCCAGGAACTGGCCGAGCGAGGACGCCTGCTGCATGAGGCCGACCGTCGTGGACACAGTGGAGGGCCCCGGTGCCAGCCGCACACCCAGCAGGAACAGCGTGGCCGGCACCATGCCGCCGCCCAGCGAAAACGCGCACACGGCGATGTAGCGCAGCGCGGGCGGCAGGCCCAAGGCGTCCGGGCCCTGCCCTGCCTGCGCGAAGGCGGCCACGCCCCCGAGCGCCATCGTCAGGAAACCGAGCTGCAGCAGTCGCTCCGGCGCCACGCCGCGCTGCAGCCAGCGGCCGCCTGCAATGTTGCCGACGATGTTCATGGCGGCTGCGAGCGCAGTGAGCACCGCGTTCCAGGCGGCCGGTACACCCGCGCCGGCATAGATGGCGGGCAGGAAGCCGATCACCGCCATCCATTGCGACGAGTACACGGCGAAGGTCAACGCCACCAGCCAGGGCGCGCGCGCACCGACCGTGGCACGCAGGCGCGCAGACCAGCCGCCGGCGGCCTCGTGGCTCGCCACGGCGGGGCGAAGCCGGTCGGCTGGCACCGCCAGCCACAGCCAGAGTGCGGCCCCGGCCGACACGATCGACAGTGCCCACCACCAATCCGCCCATCCACCCCAGGCGATCAGGGCCGGGCCCAGCAGCAGCGCGAGGGCCACGCCGAGCGGCATGTAGGCACCCCAGAGGCCCAGCGCCGCCTTGTCCGCACCCGGCGGGGTCAGGGCGCGGATCAGCCCCGGCCCCGGCATGACCGTCAGCAGGAAACCGATGCCTTCGACGGCACGCAGCAGGAGCAGCCATTGCACGGCGTGCGCCCCGGCGACCATGCCGCCCAGCAGGCTGGCGACCGTCAGCACTGCCAGGCCCGTCAGCATGCTGCGTCGCAAGCCGATGGTGTCCGCCGCGAGCCCGGCCAGCAGCCCCAGCGTCATGCTCGCGACCTGCACCAGCGACAGCAGGAATCCCGCCTCGACCAGGCCAATGCCGAGCGATGCCTGCAGCGCCGGCACGGCGGGCGGCAGCTTGCCCAGGTGCAACGCCGCACTGACGCCGCCCAGCAGGACGGCCAGGGCGGCGGCGGGAACGTGCGGCCGGGCTGCGGATGGACTCACGCGATGCCCCGGCGCCCCGTGAGCCGCTCGTGTTCGCGCATGGCGAAACGATCGGTCATGCCGGCGATGTAGTCGGCCACGGCACGGTGCCTGTCGTGGCGCTCGGCATAGGAAGCAGGCATCTCGGCACTGCGCTCGAGATAGGCCTCGAACAGCTCCTGCACCACGTCGCGCGCCTGGTCGGTGGTCTGGGCGACCTGGGGATGCCGGTAGAGGTTGCGGAAAAGAAAGCGCTTGAGGTCTTCCGACTGGGCCTGCATGGCGGCGCTGAATGCGACGACAGGCGGAGCCTTGCGCACCGCGTCGGCGTCGGCCGGTGCGAGGGCTTCGAGCGCCGCGCGGGTCGCATCGATCACGTCGTAGACCTGCGCGCTCAGCATGCGCCGGATGGTCTCGTAGAGCACGCGGCGGCCCTGCAGCTGCGGATGCTCGGCGAGCGCCTCGCGGCGGTAGCGCTCGAACAGCTCGACCTCGGACAACTGCTCGACGCCGATGAGCCCCGAGCGCACGCCGTCGTCGATGTCGTGGGCGTTGTAGGCAATGGCGTCGGCAAGGTTGCACAGCTGCGCCTCCAGCCCCGGCTGGGTGCGGTCGAGGAAACGCCGGGCCACGCCGTGCGGTTCGGCCGCCTCCAGGCGTTCGGCGTTCGCGCGCGAGCAGTGCTTGAGGATGCCCTCGCGGGTCTCGAAGCTGAGGTTCAGTCCGTCGTACTGCGGATATCGATGCTCCAACGCATCGACCACGCGCAGGCTCTGAAGGTTGTGCTCGAAGCCGCCGTGCGCAGCCATGCACTCGTTGAGCGCGTCCTGGCCCGCATGGCCGAAGGGCGTGTGGCCCAGGTCGTGCGCCAGGGCGATCGCCTCGACCAGGTCTTCGTTGATGCGCAGGGCCCGTGCGATCGAACGGCCGAGCTGCGCGACTTCCAGCGAGTGCGTGAGCCGGGTGCGGAACAGGTCGCCCTCGTGGTTCAGGAACACCTGCGTCTTGTAGACCAGCCGGCGAAAGGCCGTGGAATGCACGATGCGGTCGCGGTCGCGCTGGAAAGCGTCGCGCGTGGGCGCGGGCGGCTCGGCATGCCGGCGACCGCGCGACCGCGCGGGCAGGCAGGCATAGGCCGCGAGGCTCATTGCGCCGCGCAGCTCTGCGCAAGCACTTCGCGCACGAGCGCGTCGGGTGCGCTGCGGACCACGGCGGAGCCGGGCCGGTCGATCACCACGAAGCGGATCTCGCCGGCCTCCGACTTCTTGTCGACGCGCATCAGTTCCAGGTAGCGGTCCGCGCCCAACACAGGACCCACGATCGGCAGGCCGGCCCGCTCGATCAGGCGCGTGAGCCGTTCGACGAAGGCGGCATCGACGCCGCCGAGCCGCTGCGACAGCCGTGCAGCCATGACCATGCCGCAGCCCACGGCCTCGCCGTGCAGCCATTCGCCATAGCCGAGGCCCGACTCGATCGCGTGGCCGAAGGTGTGGCCGAAATTAAGGATCGCGCGCAGGCCGGTTTCGCGCTCGTCCTGCCCGACCACCAGCGCCTTGATTTCGCAACTGCGCTTGACGGCATAGGCCAGCGCGGCCGGCTCCCGCGCGACGAGGGCGTCGATGTTGGCTTCGATCCAGTCGAAGAACGCCATGTCGTGGATCGGGCCGTACTTGATGACTTCGGCCAGTCCGGCACTGAGTTCGCGCGGCGGCAGGGTCTGCAGCGTGGCCAGGTCGCAGACCACCAGTTGCGGCTGGTAGAACGCGCCAATCATGTTCTTGCCGAGCGGGTGGTTGATGGCCGTCTTGCCGCCGACCGAGGAATCGACCTGCGCCAGCAGCGTGGTCGGCACCTGCACGAAAGGCACGCCGCGCATGTAGCTGGCGGCGGCAAAGCCCGTCATGTCGCCCACCACGCCGCCGCCCAGGGCGAACAACACGGTCTTGCGGTCGCTGCCGTGACCCAGCAGGTCGTCGAAGATCAGGTTCAGCGTCTGCAGGTTCTTGTGCACCTCGCCGTCGGGCAGCTCCAGCAGGTGGACCGTGCGGAAACGGCCCGCCAGGGCACCCTGCAGCGCCTTGGCATAGAGCGGCGCCACCGTGGTGTTGCTGACGATCAGGGCCGTGGCGGCGGCGGGCGTGGCGGCGAAGCTACGGGGATCGTCCAGCAGGCCGGCACCGATCAGGATCGGGTAGCTGCGGTCGCCGAGCTGGATGTCGACGCGTTCGGTCGGGGCGGAAAGTACGGGCAGGGACATGGGCAGCGAGTTTAGGCGCTGCAGCCAGCGCAGGTTCAGGCAGTGGGCTCTTCCGGATGGGCGCCCGGCTCGACGATGCCCGCCAGCTCGAGCTGCATCACGATGATGTTCACCAGCATCGCGATCGTGGGACGGCCGGTATCGACCACGTCGTGAGCGGTTTCCCGGTAGAACGGGTCGCGCGCATCGTGCAGTTCCCGCAGCCGCCCCAACGGGTCAGCCACCTGCAGCAGGGGGCGCTTGACGTCGTGGCGCAGGCGCCGGAACAGGTCTTCGGGGGAGGAGCGCAGGTAGATCACGTGGAAGTGATCGCGCAGCTGGTTGCGGTTGGCCTCCCGCAACACCGCACCGCCGCCGGTGGCCAGCACGCCGTGGGCATTGGCCGCCAGCTCGGCAATGACGGTTTGCTCGAGATCCCGGAAAGCCACCTCGCCTTCGCGCTCGAAGTAATCGCGGATCGAGCAGCCGATGCGCTGCTCGATCACGTGATCGGTATCGATGAAGGGGAGATCCAGCCGCATCCCCAGGCGCCGGCCCACTGCGGATTTTCCGGCGCCGGGCAACCCGACGAGTGCGACCGCCACGCGGTGGCTGCTACGCCCGCGCGTCAGCGCGCGGCGTTGCGGTCGGTAATCATCTTCGGAGTGATAAAGACGAGCATTTCGGTCTTGTTGGCAACGCGTTCGCGCTTGCGGAACAGTGCCCCCAGGTAGGGCACTTCACCCAGCACCGGCACGCGCGATTCGTCATTGGTTTCGGTGAGCTCGAAGATACCACCGATGACGACCGTGCCGCCGTTCTCGACCAGCACTTCGGTCTGCACGTGCTTGGTATTGATGGCCGGACCCGCCGACGTGTTCACGCCCCGGGCGTCCTTGCTCACGTCCAGCGTCAGGATGATGTTGCCTTCCGGCGTGATCTGCGGCGTGACTTCCAGCTTCAGCACCGCCTTGCGGAACGAGATCGAGGTGGCGCCGCTGGACGTGGCCTGCTGGTACGGAATTTCCTCGCCCTGCTCGATCAGCGCCTTGGTCTGGTCGGCCGTGATGACGCGGGGGCTGGACACCAGCTTGCCCTTGCCGTCGGCTTCGAGCGCCGAGATTTCGAGGTTCAGCATGCGCGAGAAGCTCGAGTTGAACAGCGAGATCGCGAAGGTGCCTGCCGCGTTGCCCGTGCCGCCCGCATCGCCCGCCGGGAGGTTGATGAAGTTGGAGTTGGTGAACGTGGAGGTGGCCGTGCTGGCTCCGCCATTGGTGCCCGCCGTGACGACGGGCATCGCGCCGAGATTGGCGAATGCGCGGTTGCCGGCGGACGATGCGAAGCGCTCGCCAGCGATGCCGCCGCCCAGCCGCACGCCGAGCGACTTGCCGAAGGTATCGGACGCTTCGACGATGCGAGCCTCGATCAACACCTGGCGAACCGGGATGTCCAGCTTCTGGATCAGATCGGTGATCTGGGCCAGGCGCGACGGAACGTCCGACACGAAGAGCTGGTTGGTACGCGACTCGGCGATGACGCTGCCGCGAGGGCTCAGGATGCGAGTCGTCGTACCGCCACCGCCACCGCCGCCAGACGAGGCACCCGTGCCGGTCAGCCCCTGCGCAATCGCGATCGCCTTGGTGTAGTTGAGCTGGAACGACTGGGTGCGCAGCGGCTCCAGGTTCTCGATCGCGGCCTTGGCCTCGAATTCGAGCTTTTCCTTGGCGTTGATTTCGTCCTTGGGCGCAATCCACAGCACGCTGCCGTTCTTGCGCATGCCCAGGTTCTTCGCCTGCATGATGATGTCGAGGGCCTGATCCCAGGGCACGTCCTTCAGCCGCAGCGTCAGCGCGCCGTTCACCGAATCCGAGGTCACGATGTTGAAGTTCGTGAAGTCGGCAATCACCTGCAGCAGCGAACGGATTTCGATGTTCTGGAAGTTGAGCGACAGCTTTTCGCCGTTGTAGCCCACGCCTTGCGTCAGCTTGGTCGGATCGACCTTGCGGGCGCGGACTTCGACAACAAACTGGTTTTCGCTCTGGTAGGCACTGTGCTCCCAGTCGCCCTTGGCCTCGATCGTCATACGCACGCGGTCGCCCGACTGCTGCGAAGTGATCAGCTGGACCGGCGTTCCGAAGTCGGCCACGTCGAGGCGGCGGCGCAGGCCCTCGGGCAGCGTCGACTTGGTGAACTCCACGACGAGGTTCTTGCCTTGCTGCTTGACGTCGACGCCGACCTGGTTGTTCGGAAGATCGACGATGACCCGGCCGGTGCTGTCGGCGCCAAGGCGGAAATCGACGTCCCGCAGCGGCAGCATGTCCCGGTTGCGGTTTTCCGCGAAGGTCGTGCCGGCAGACGCGACGAGCGCCGAGCCGGCCACCGGCTCGAGAATGACCAGCAGCGAATTGCCCTGGATCTCGGCCTTGTACGCGGTGGCCTGCTTCAGGTTCAGCACCACGCGGCTGCGTTCACCGGCCTGGACGACGTTCACCGAACGCAGGTTGCCCTGGTTCACTTCGATCGCGGAACGGCCGATGGCATTCGTGACGCCCGGAAAATCGAGCGCAATGCGGGCCGGCGTCTGGACGGCGAACCCGGCAGGCACCGCCGTGAGCGGTTGCGCCAGATCGATGCGGATCACTTCCGCGCCCGACTGGGTCGAGCTGGTCACGGCCTGGATGGCGTTTTGCGCATGGGCCACGGCCAATGCACCGAAGGCCAGCAGACCCAGGCCGGCAGCGCGCAGCCACTGTGCCATCGTTGATTTCTTTTGGTTCATTTCGCACTCTCTTGCAGCTGCAGCGTCGCGACGCGTTCGATCCATTCACCGGCGGCGTCTTGCACGATCTCACGCAAGGCGACTTCGGTTTCGTTGATACGGGTGATGCGCCCGTAGTTGAGTCCCAGGTATTCGCCGACGCGAACCTTGTAGAGCAGCTTGTCGACACGGACCAGCGCCACTGGCTGGCCGTTGCGGTTCATGCTGCCGACCATTGCCATCGAGTCGAGCGGGAAGGCTTCGAGCGCCTCCTTGCGGCGTGCCAGTTCGGGCGCTATCAGCTCCGAAGTGCTCGGCTGGTTCGATTCGCGGCGCAGCGCCTGCGTCAGCTTCAGGATGTTGAAGGGCTCGAACGACGAGGCCTCGGTGTAGGTCTGCGGCGTGAACTTCTTGGGCTCTGAAATGGGCGGCACCGAGGGCTTCACCTGGGCGCGCTGCTCGGCCATCCAGCGTTGCAGGTCGTCCTGCCCGGAGTCGCAGGCACTCAAGCCCAGCGCGGCCAGTGTCAGCCACAGTACTTTGGCGGCGATCTTCATTTCTTCGCCTTCGGTGCGGCGGCGCGCTTCTGCGCAGCCCGCTCGTCTTCATCGAGGTAGCGGAAGGTGCGCGCGGTGGCGTCCATCGTCAGCACGTCCTTGTCCTTCTGCGGGGTGACGGTGATGTTGTTCAGCGTCACGATGCGCGAGAGGCCCGCGACGTCGGCGGCAAAGGCGCCCATGTCGTGATACCGCCCGGTCACGCGAACGGCGATCGGAAGCTCGGCGTAATAGTCCTTGACCGACACCTGCCCCGGACGGAACAGCTCGAACTGAAGGCTGCGACCGAGGCCTGCCTGGTTGATGTCCGACAGCAGGGCGTCCATTTCGGCCTTGCTGGGCAGCTGCTTCTCGAGCAGGGTCACGTACTGCTGCACCTGTTCACGCTGCTTCTTCAGCAGTTCGAGGTTGGCCGCCTGGGCCACCTTCTTCTGGTAGTCGGCCTTCAGCGCGACTTCCTTGGAACGTTCGCTCTCGAGCTCGTCGTTCGAGTTGGTCAGCCAGACGAACCACAGGGCGACCAGCACCAGGGCGGTGACCGCCAGGCAAAGCGCGTACCGCGGCACCGCTGGCCACATCGACGGATCGTTCGGGTTGAGCCCGCGGAACTGCTCGCCGAAACGCTGCAATGCAGCGCCGACATCTATTTTCTGGGAGGGGCGATTGCTTGCCATGTTCCGTTACCCCTTGGATTGCGCCGCCGCAGCCACGGCCTTGTCGGCAGCGGCCTTTTGAGCATCGGTGGGGCGTTTCAGGCCAATGCGCATCGTGAAGTTCGCAACGCGGCGCTGGTCGCGCGGGGTCAGGTTCACGTTCGCCGACGTGATCTCGACCAGCTCCGGCTTGACCAGCCAGGGACTGTTGTTGCCCAGGTTGCGCAGCAGTTCCGAAACCCGTTCGTTCGACTGCGCCATGCCCTGCAGCGTGACCGTCTGGTTGTCCTGCTTCATGCTGGTCAGGTAGACGCCGTCGGGCAGCTGCCGAACCAGTTCGTTGAGCAGGTGCACGGGCAGGTTGCGGTCGCCCTGCAGGTCCTCGACGGCCTGCTGGCGCGCGCGCAGCGCTGCGATTTCTTCCTGCAGCGTCGAGATCTCCTTGATCTCGACTTCGAGCTTCTTGATCTCGGCCTGGAGAAAGCCGTTCTTCGATTGCTGCGCCGAGATCTGGGCCTCGAACCAGAGGTAGCCCAGGCCGGCGATCAGCAGGCCGAGCACCGCTGCAGCACCCAAGGTGCCAAAGAAGGCCTCGCGCCGCCGCTTGCGTGCAGCTTCGCGGTGCGGAAGCAGATTGATGAGGATCACTGCAGGAACCTCCGCATGGCCAACCCGCAAGAGGTCAGGTAGGACGGCGCTTCGCGACGGACCTTCTTTTCACGGATGTTCGAACTGAAGTCCATGCCGTCGAAGGGGTTCAGCAGAGAGCAGGCAAACGAGGTCTGCCGCGTGACTGCGTTGGTCAGGCCCGGCAGCGACGCCGAGCCGCCAGCCAGCAGCACGTAGTCGACGCGGTTGTGCGGCGTGCTCGTGAAGAAGAACTGAAGCGCACGCGCGATTTCCTGCGCGATGCCCTCCACGAAGGGCTTGAGCACGCCGGAGCCGTAGTCGTCGGGGAGGTCTCCGCTGCGCTTCTTGGCTTCGGCTTCCTCGGCGGAAAAACCGTACTGGCGCACGATCAGCTGCGTCAGCTGGGCACCGCCGAACGCCTGATCGCGGTCGTACAGCACTTCCTGGTTGCGCAGCACCTGCATGCTGGTGGTGAAGGCGCCCACTTCGAAAAGCGCCACGATCGAGTCCACGCCCTTGCCGGGCAGCTGTTCAATCAGGCGGGCGGTCGCCAGGCGCGAGGCATAAGACTCGACGTCGAGGATCATCGCCTTCAGGCCGGCGGCTTCCGCCAGGCCTTCGCGGTCCTGCACCTTTTCCTTGCGGGACGCGGCGATCAGCACTTCCACGTCGCCTGCGGACGTGGTGCTCGGCCCCGTGACGCAGAAGTCGAGGCTGACTTCGTCCAGCGAGAACGGGATGTACTGGTTGGCTTCGGACTCGACCTGGATCTCGAGTTCCTGCTCGCTCATGCCGCCCGGAAGAATGATCTTCTTCGTGATCACGGCCGAGGGCGGCAGCGCGAGCGCCACGTTGCGGGTGCGCGTGCCGCTCTTGCGGACGACGCGCCGGACGGCTTCCGCCACTTCGTCGAACTTCTCGACGTTGCCGTCGGTGATCCAGCCACGTTCCAGGGGTTCGATGGCGCAGCGTTCCAGAACCAGCTTGCCGCTGGCCTCACGGCCGAGCTCGACCAGCTTGACGCTGGACGAACTGACATCCAGCCCCAGCAGGGGAGCGTTCTGACGACGAAACAATGATCCAAGAGCAGCCAAGTTAGGTCCCTCTCCCCCTGTATTTGTAACCAATAGAAAAAAATGCGTTCGGTTGCATGCTAGCAGCAGGCGTGGCAGCAACCAAGCAACCGCGGGGGGCAAAACCCTCAAGCGTTGTCAAAACCTGACGTCAAATCTGCATTTTGTAACTTTTGAATTAGAGCGATGCAGCAGCAACAAAAGATCGGATCGTGCAAAGAGAGCGGCTTTTTATAATGTCGGGTGACTCTCCGGCCCTCCATGCAAGAAACCTCAAGCCCCAAAGGGCCAGCCAAGACCCCCTCCCCCAAGTCCCAGCGCCCGACCTGGCTGAAATGGCTGTTGCGCTTTTTCTTCTGGGGGTTCGGCATTGCCGCAGCCGGCGTGCTCGCGGTGCTGTGCGTGGTGGCGGTGGCCCTGGCGGTCGCATACCCGAACCTGCCCGACATCAGTGAGCTCTCCGACTACCGGCCCAAGCTGCCGCTGCGGGTTTTCTCGGCCGAAGGCACCCTGATCGGCGAGTTCGGCGAGGAGCGCCGCAACCTCACCCCGATCTCGGCCATTCCGAAGGTCGTGAAAGACGCCGTGCTCGCGGCCGAAGACTCGCGCTTTTACGACCACGGCGGGGTCGACTACAAGGGCATGGTGCGCGCGGGCCTGGCGAACATGAACCGCGTGAAGAGCCAGGGCGCATCGACCATCACGATGCAGGTGGCGCGCAATGTCTACCTGAGCTCCGAGAAGACGCTCACCCGCAAGATCTATGAGGTGCTGCTGACCTTCAAGCTGGAGCACCTGCTCACCAAGGACCAGATCTTCGAGATCTACCTGAACCAGATCTACCTCGGCAACCGCGCCTACGGCTTTGCCGCCGCTTCCGAAGCGTATTTCGGCAAGCCGCTGCAGGACCTCACGATTGCCCAGGCTGCCATGCTGGCCGGACTGCCGAAGGCGCCGGGCGCGAACAACCCGGTCAACAACCCGCAACGCGCGCGCGGCCGCCAGTTCTACGTGATCGACCGCATGCAGGAAGCCGGCTTCATCACCGCCGAGCAGGCCGCCGAAGCCAAGAAGGAGGAACTCCACCTGCGCGACGCCGCCGACCCGAACCGCCTGCATGCCGAATACGTGGCCGAAACGGTGCGCCAGCTGATGTACGCGCAGTACGGCGACAGCACCTATACGCGCGGCCTCAAGGTCTACACCTCACTGGTGGCAGCCGACCAGGCCGCGGCCTATAAGGCGCTGCGCAAGGGCATCATGGACTACGAGCGTCGCCAGATCTATCGCGGCCCCGAGAAGTTCGTCGACCTGCCCAACGACGCCAAGGACCTCGACGAGGCCGTGGACGATGCGCTCAACGACCACCCCGACAACGGCGACGTGATGGCCGCGGTCGTCCTCAAGGCCACGCCCAAGCAGATCGATGCCGTGCGCGGCAACGGCGACCCCGTGCAGATCACCGGCGAGGGCCTCAAGCCCGCGCAGTCCGGCCTCTCCGACAAGGCCCCGCCCAACATCAAGATCCGCCGCGGCGCGGTCATCCGCGTGGTGAAGACGCCCAAGAACACCTGGGAGATCACGCAGTTGCCCGAAGTGGAAGGCGCGTTCGTCGCCATGGACCCGCGCGACGGCGCCATCAAGGCACTGGTCGGCGGCTTCGATTTCGGCAAGAACAAGTTCAACCACGTCACGCAGGCCTGGCGCCAGCCGGGTTCGAGCTTCAAGCCGTTCATCTATTCGGCGGCGCTCGAGAAGGGCTTCACCCCCGCCACGGTCATCAACGACGGCCCGCTCTTCTTCGACGCCGGCACCACCGGCGGCCAGCCGTGGGAGCCCAAGAACTACGGCGGCGGCTACGACGGCCCGATGTCGATGCGCACCGCGCTGATGAAGTCGAAGAACCTCGTGTCGATCCGCATCCTGCAGTCCATCGGCACGCGCTACGCGCAGGAGTGGATCACCAACTTCGGCTTCGACAAGGAAAAGCACCCGGCCTACCTGCCGATGGCGCTGGGTGCCGGCTCGGTCACGCCGATGCAGATGGCGGTGGGCTACTCGGTGTTCGCCAACGGCGGCTACCGTGTCAATCCGTACCTCGTGACCCGCATCACCGACCACAAGGACAAGGTGCTGGTCGACAAGCAACCCTCGGTGCTCAACGAGGCGAACCGCGCGATTCCCCAGCGCAATGCCTTCATCATGGACACGCTGCTGCAGTCGGTGGCCCGTGCCGGCACCGCCGCCAAGGCACAGGCGACGCTCAAGCGCCCCGACCTGTACGGCAAGACCGGCACCACCAACGACTCGCTCGACGCGTGGTTCGCGGGCTTCCAGCCCACCATGACGGCCATTTCGTGGATCGGCTACGACACGCCGCGCAACCTGGGCGACCGCGAAACCGGCGGTGGCCTGAGCCTGCCGATCTGGATCGCCTACATGGAGACCGCGATCAAGGGCATCCCCGTGACCGACATCGCCACCGCACCGCCTTCCGGCATCGTGAACGTGGGCGGCGAGTGGTACTACGACGACTACGCGCCGGGACGCGGCGTGGCAAGCCTGGGCGTGGAATCCGCGACTGCGGCGCCGGTGGAAGCCCTGACCGGCGCCCCGGTGAGCCCGCCGGCCCCGCCCGAGGAGCGCAACCGCATCCTCGACCTGTTCCGCAACTGACGACGAAGAAGAAGAGTCAGGCGGCCGCGAACGTCAGCGGCTGGCCTGCCTGCAGGGTCGCTTCACGCGACAGGTTGCCGAAGAATTCTTCTCCGGTCTTGGTATCGACCCAGGCCTGGCCGTCGTGGCGGTAATGGTAGCCACCGGAACGCGCGGCAAGCCAGATTTCCTGCAGGGGCTTCTGCAGGTTCACGATCAACTGGCTGCCGTTGCGGAATGAAATCGTGATCATCCCGCCCACCCTCTGGTTGTCGATGTCGGCGTCGGTCGCATCGTTGATGCGGTCGCATCCCTGCTCAATGGCGGCGAGCGCGGCTTCGGCGCGGTCCATGTACTCGGTGTCGGTCATTACAATTTCGCTATGTTGAACGTTCGCCAAATTCTAGTGAGCACCCGCGCCCGCGCTGCGCTCATGGTCTGCCTCGTTGCAGGTACCACCGCCCTGGTTGCCTGCGGACAGCGCGGTGCGCTGTACCTGCCGACCGATCCTGCCGCCGCCGGACGAGCCACGCTGCCGCAGCTCATGACGCCCGAGAGCCTGCGGTCCTCTTCGTCCATCTCCAGCGAGGCGGCGCCCGCACCGGCCGCTGCCGCCAGCGCACCGGCCAGCAACAACACGGAACCGCGCAAATGAGTGCCGGCATCAACCCCATCGCCCTGCCCGGCCAGCCGCACGTTGCGCAACGCGATGGCGCGCTGCACGTCGAAGGCGTCGCGCTCGAAGCGCTGGCGCGCGAGCACGGCACCCCTCTTTTCGTCTACTCGAAGCAATGGATGCTGGATGCCCTCGCGGCCTACCAGCGCGGCTTCGAGGGCCGCGACGCCCTCATCTGCTATGCGATGAAGGCCAACTCGTCTCTCGGCGTGCTGCGCGTGTTCGCGCAGGCCGGCTGCGGCTTCGACATCGTCTCGGGCGGCGAGCTGGCACGCGTGCTGGCCGTGGGCGCCGATCCGAAGAAGATCATCTTCTCGGGCGTCGGCAAGACCCGCGCGGAAATGCGCGAGGCCCTTGCCGCCGGCATCGCCTGCTTCAACGTCGAGAGCGAAGCCGAGCTCGACGTGCTCAACGAGGTGGCGCTGGCCGAGGGCAAGCGCGCGCCCATCAGCATCCGCATCAATCCGAACGTCGATCCCAAGACGCACCCCTATATCTCCACCGGCCTCAAGGGCAACAAGTTCGGCATCGCGCACGACCGCGCGGTCGAGGCGTACCGGCACGCCGCGCGGCTGCCGGGCCTGGAGGTGGTGGGCATCGACTGCCACATCGGCTCGCAGATCACCGAAGCCTCGCCCTACCTGGACGCCTGCGATCGCGTGCTGGACCTGGTCGAGGCGATCGAGGCAGCCGGCGTGCCGATCCATCACCTGGACTTCGGCGGCGGCCTGGGCATCGACTACAACGGCGAAGTGCCGCCCAAGGCCGATGCGCTCTGGCGGCAGCTGCTCGCCAAGCTCGACGCACGCAACTTCGGCCAGCGCAAGCTGGTGATCGAACCCGGCCGCTCGCTGGTCGGCAATGCCGGCGTCTGCGTGACCGAGGTGCTCTACACCAAGCCCGGTGAAGACAAGAACTTCTGCATCGTCGACGCGGCCATGAACGACCTGCCGCGCCCCGCGATGTACCAGGCCTTCCAGCGCATCGTGCCGCTGCGCAGCCGCGCCGGCGATGCACCGACCTACGACGTGGTCGGCCCGGTTTGCGAGAGCGGGGACTGGATCGGCCGCGACCGCGCGCTCAACGTGGTCGCCGGCGACCTGTTGGCCGTGCTGTCGGCCGGCGCGTACTGCATGAGCATGTCCAGCAACTACAACACGCGCGGCCGTGCCGCCGAAGTGCTGGTGAGCGGCGCCACCGCCAAGCTGATCCGCCGCCGCGAGACGATGGAAGACCAGCTGCGCGCCGAGATCGACGGCTGATTGCCGGTGCTCAGCCGGTGCGCAGCGGCTTCTCGCTGCCGCGCACCGCCACCGCGGGAGGCTTCGCCTTGCGCTTGCTCGCGAAATTCCACACCCGCCACGCGAGCAGCGCGGCAATGATCGCGGCATAGACGAACACTTCCGCGAAGTTGTTCTTGCCCGCGCGCATCCAGAAGAAGTGCAGCAGCCCGAGCCCCGAGATCACGTAGACCAGCTTGTGCAGCATCTGCCAGCGCTTCGCGCCCATTGCCTTGATGGCGCGGTTGAAAGAGGTGGCCGCCAGCGGCGTCAGCAGCACGAAGGCAGAGAAGCCCACCAAAATGAACGGCCGCTTCGCGATGTCCTTGGCGATGTCGCCCCACTCGAATCCCATGTCGAACCAGCTGTAGCACAGCAGGTGCAGCACCACGTAGAAGTACGCGAACAGGCCCAGCATGCGGCGCAGGCGTGCGAGTGCATTCCACTTGGTCATCACGCGCAGCGGCGTCACCGCCAGCACGATGCAAATGAAGCGCAGCGTCCAGTCGCCGGTGGCGCGGATCAGGAACTCGGCCGGGTTGGCACCGAGCCCGTCCGTGAAGGCGCCGTAGGCCAGCCGCGCGAACGGCAGCAGGCACAGCAGGAAGATGACCGGCTTGGTCGCCGGATGCATGAGCAGCTTGTTCATGGGGCGGGCGCCGGTTGCCGGGGCGCGCTCAGTAGTTCTTCTTCAGGTCCATGCCCGCATACAGCTGGCCGACCTGGGCTTCGTAGCCGTTGAACATTTCGGTCTTGCGCCGCTTGGCGAACAAGCCGCCGCCGTCGCCGATGCGGCGCTCGGTCGCCTGGCTCCAGCGCGGATGGTCGACGTTCGGGTTCACGTTCGAGTAGAAGCCGTACTCGTTGGCCGCCGCCTTGTTCCACGCGGTGCTCGGCTCCTTCTCGACGAAGCGGATCTTGACGATCGACTTGGCCGATTTGAAGCCGTACTTCCACGGCACCACGAGCCGTACCGGCGCGCCGTTCTGGTTGGGCAACACCTCGCCGTACATGCCGAAGGCCAGCAGCGTGAGCGGGTGCATCGCCTCGTCCATGCGCAGGCCTTCGGTGTAGGGCCAGTCGAGCACGCGCGAGCCGACAAAAGGCATGGTCTTCGGGTCGGCCAGCGTCACGAACTCAACGTATTTGGCGTTGCCTTGCGGCTCGACCTTCTTGATCAGTTCGGCCAGCGAATAGCCGACCCACGGGATGACCATCGACCAGCCTTCGACACAGCGCAGGCGGTAGATGCGCTCTTCCTGCGCGCTGAGCTTGAGCAGGTCTTCGATGCCGAACTTGCCCGGCTTCTTGACCAGGCCTTCGACCTCCACGGTCCACGGCCGCGTCTTCAGCGTGCCGGCGTTCTTGGCCGGGTCGGCCTTGTCGGTGCCGAACTCGTAGAAGTTGTTGTAGCTCGAGACGTCCTTGTAGTCTGTGAGCTTGTCCATCGACATGGCCCCCGGCACGGCCGACTTGCCACCAGGCAGCGGCGCGAGCTTGTTGGGCCGCTCGGCCTGGGCCCAGGCTTCGCGCGAGGCGAAGCCGGTCAGCGCCGCACCCGCCGCGCCGCCCGCCATGAGCTTGAGCAGGTCGCGCCGGCCTTCGTAGGCGGCACGCGGCGTGATCTCGCTCGACAGCGGGTGGATGAAGCCGTTGTCGCTGTTGCTGCGACGGATCGGGCGGGATTGGAACGACATGGCAGGCCTTTCGCGTGAATCGTTGTGCTCAGGGTAGTTCGTGAGCAGTCCCGATTTGGTTACGCGCCGCAGCGGCGCGCGGTTTCAATTCTTCGCGAAAGACCGCAGGCCCGTGCCTACAGGGTGCCGTAGCTGTGAAGCCCGCTCAGGAACATATTCACGCCGAGGAAGGCGAAGGTGGTGACCGCCAGTCCACCCAGCGCCCACCACGCCGCCACGGTGCCGCGCAGGCCCTTTACCAGCCGCATGTGCAGCCAGGCCGCGTAGTTGAGCCAGACGATCAGCGCCCAGGTTTCCTTCGGGTCCCAGCTCCAGTAGCCGCCCCAGGCGTCGGCGGCCCACAGGGCGCCGAGCACAGTAGCGATGGTGAAGAAGGCGAAGCCGACGGTGATCGACTTGTACATGACGTCGTCGAGCACCTCGTTGGCCGGCAGCCGCGCCGCGATGCGCTTGCGTCCCAGGAGGATGCCGGCCGCGATCAGCGCGGAAATACCCGCGTAGACCACCCAGTAGCTGCCGCCGGCTTCCTGCACGCGCTGGCGGAACGCCACCGGCACGAAGCACAGCGCCACGCCCAGCAGCCAGATCGGCGTGAGCTTGTACCAGCGCTTTTCGTCGGCCTGCTCCTTGATGAGGTAGGCGAAGGCCACCATGGCCGCGAGCGAGAAGGTGCCATAGCCGATGAAGTTGGCGGGCACGTGCAGCTTCATCCACCAGCTCTGCAGGGCTGGCACCAGCGGCTGGATTTCGTGCGCCTCGCGCACGATCGTGTACCAGAGCAGGAAGCCGACCGCCGCGCTGACCACCAGCATCACGAAGGCGCCGAGCGCGCGCGTCTTGTAGCGCTCTTCGAAGTAGAGATAGAACGCGGCCGTGAGCCAGCAGAACAGCACGAACACTTCGTACAGGTTGCTGACCGGGATGTGGCCGATGTCCGGGCCGAGCTGGTGGCTTTCGTACCAGCGCACCATGGTGCCGATCAGCGCCATCGTCACGGCCGCCCAGGCCAGCCGCGAGCCGATCATGTCGAAGGTGTCCGACTGCTTGCCGCCGAAAAAGCCGAGCCAGTAGAACAGCGTGCTCATGAAGAACAGCACGCTCATCCAGAGGATGGCCGACTGGCTCGACAGGAAATACTTGAGCCAGAACACCGTGTCGGCGCGCGCCAGCTCGCCCTGGTACGAACTGATGGCCAGCAGCGACGCCGCAGCCACGATGATGGCCAGCCCCCGCAGCGGCCGCCAGAACCAGCCGATGGCGATCATCGCGATCACGGCAGCGGCCAGGATCGGCTTCTCGTAGTAGTCCATCGACCCCGCGTACCGCGTGAACGCAAACAGCCCACCGGCCAGGACCAGCGCCGCGAACACCCAGTCGAACGGGTTGCGGCGCGAAAGCCAGCTTTCATTGAGCGTGAGGGTCGTGGTGTTCATCGTGTCTGTGCTTCTGTCTTGCTCAGGGCGAGCAGCTTGTGCTTGAGGTGCTCGAATTCGCGGTCGCTGTCGATGGTCTTGCGATTGACCGAGAACGCCATCGTGGCCGCTGTCCCGGATGTCTGGCCTTCGGCAGCCGTGCCGTCGGGCGTCAGCCACACCCAGAGGCGGCGCTCGCGCACATACAGCATGGCAAAAATCCCGACGATCAGCAACAGGCAGCCCAGATAGACGACGTTCTTGCCAGGGGCACGCGCCACCTGGAACACGCTGGCCTGCACCTGGGTGAAGTCGGTCATCATCATCGCGACCGGGGCCGGGTAGAAATGTGCGTCGCTGATGGCCAGCACCGCCTGCGTCAGGTAGGCCTGCGATTTCTGGTCGTTCGGCAGCGCGGCAAGGCCGGCGCCTTCGCGGCCCAGGTTGAGCACCTCGAACAGCACGTCGTTGAGGATGCGCACCAGCACGCCGCCGGCGCGCTCGCGCTCGGCCTCGGGCACGTTGACTTCCATGAACTCGGCAATCGCCTGCCAGCCTCCCGCCGTGGTGGCGTCGGCCTTGGCGCGCTCGGTGCCCGCGAACAGCGCCAGCGCGCGGGTGGCCGATACGCGCAGTTGCTCGGCCATCTCCGGGCGCTTGGGGTCGGTGGCCTTCGCGATGTAGCGCTCAATGGCACGGGCGCGGGTGTCGGCATCGCCGAGCGCGGCGCGCATGCGCACGAAGCCGTCCATCGAGCCCTGCTCGTCGGCGGGCACGCGCAAGTAGCGGAACGGATCCTCGGGCTTCTCGCGCATCCCCAGCAGGAACACCGGCTGGCCGTCGCCGGTGTCGACCGGCACCATGTAGTTCTGGTACTCGCGCGCCTGGCCGGCGGCGTCGCGCAGCTTGTAGCCGATGCTCGGGCCGATGTTGCGCAGCACCTTCGGCTTGTTGGTCTTGTTGGCGGCGCCCAGGCGCGACTCGATGTCGTGGCGCAGGTCGACCTTGCGCACGTCGGCGCCGCTGCCCATGGCGCCGCCATCGGCAAAGTTCTCGACGTTGATCACGCGCAGCGCGGCGAACTCGAGCGTGAGCTTGTCGCGGCCGTTGGTGATCTCGGTGCTCGGGCCGCCGATGATGCCCTCCACCTCGAAGGGCTTGGCCGCGGCCGCCATCGGCACCGCCTTGAGCTTCACCCTGGAGCCGCCGTCGTCGAAGCTCGACTGGTAGATCTCCACGCCCTTGTAGCTGGCCGGATGGTTGACCTCGATGCGCGCCGGCACCTGCGCGCCGGTCTCGCGGTCGTGCAGCACCACCTCGCTCGCGAACAGCTTGGGCATGCCGGTCGAGTAGTAGTCGACGATGAACTTCTTCAACTCGATGGAGAACGGCAGCTCCTGCAGCAGCACGCCGTCAGACTGGTTCAGGATGGCCACGCTGCCCTGCCCGCCTTCGGGCACGAGGATGTTGCCGCGGAAGGTCGGGTTGGCGGCCGACAGGCGGTGCTCCGGCGCCACGTCGGCGATCATGCCGCCGCCGGTGAACACGCTCTTGCCGTTGAACCAGGTCTGCGCGCGCACCACCAGGTCGCCGTCGAGCAGGCCGCCGATGCACACCAGCACGATGGCGCTGTGCGCCGCGATGTAGCCCAGCTTGTGGGCACCGCCGGCGCGCGCGGCGACCATCCAGCCGGCGGCAGTCGGCCGGCTGCCGCTGGTGGCGTCGCGCCGTTGCAGCTTGACCTTCCAGCCACCGCTCACCAGCAGCTGACCGATGCGGTTGGCCGCCGCTTCGGGCGTTTCGCCGAGCCGGTTCTCGGCGCGCTGGCCGAAGGCCTTGAGGCTCTGCGCGCGGATGTCTTCCTTGAAGGTCTTGAGGTCGACCATGATGCGCGGCGTGTTGCGCGCAATGCACAGCGCGGTGCTGATCACGAGGAACAGCAGGATCAGCAGGAACCACCAGGCGCTGTAGATCGAGTCGAGCCTGGCCGCGCGGAACAGTTCGGCCCAGAACGGCCCGAACTGGTTGATGTAGTTGTTGATCGGCTCATGCTGCTTGAGCACGGTGCCGATGATCGACGCGATGCAGATGATGGTGAGCAGCGCGATCGCGAAGCGCATCGACGAAAACAGCTCCACCGCAGCGCGAAGCATCTGCGGGCCGCGATGAACGCGAAGGCCATGGGTGGAGACGGACATCGGACGACAGTAAGGAAAGAGAGGAAAAAAGCAAAAAGGCGGGCCATCCTGCTGGATCGGCCCGCCTTTTGTTTGGGGTTATTTTCGGCGGCTGGTTCACGCTCCAGGGAGCGCCATCATCAACGCAAACCGGCAATGTAGTCGGCGACGGCCTTGATTTCCCTGTCGTTGAGCTTGGCGGCGACGCCGGTCATGGGAACGCTGTTCAGGCGCACGTTGTCGCGGAAGGCCGTGAGCTGGGCCACGGTGTAATCGGCGTTCTGGCCGCCCAGGCGCGGGTATTGGGCGGGGATGCCCGCGCCGTTCGGGCTGTGGCAGCCGGCGCAGGCCGGGACCTGGCGCTCGCCGATGCCGCCGCGGTAGATCTTCTCGCCCAGGGCAATCGTGTCCTTGTCCTTCGAGAAGCCCGGCTTGACCTTCTTCGAGCCGACGAACCAGGCGATGTTGCGCATGTCCTCTTCGGACAGAGCCGAAGCCAGCGGCTTCATGATCGCGCTCTTGCGCTTGCCGGACTTGAAGTCCTGCAGCTGCTTGAGGATGTATTCGGGATGTTGCTGCGCCAGCTTCGGGTTGGCCGCGATGGCGGAGTTGCCGTCCGCGTTGTGGCACGAAGCACAGCTCTGGCTGTTGGCCGGCGTTGCGTTGAATACCGCGTCCCCCTTGGCGGGGTCGGGTTTGGCAGGCGCCGGGGCCGCCGCACTCGGAGCAGCCGCGTGTTCATCGGCTGCAAAACTCGCGCTGGATGCGATGCCCACGAGGGCTGCAAGCAGAATATTGGCAAACAACTTCATATCGGGGGCTTCGAATTTATGGCGCAAAACCTCACGATTCTACAATGTGGGCCTTGTTTCGAAAGTCCGTAGATGCCCTCCCCGCGCGCCAAGCCCGCTGCCTACCCTCCCCGCGCGGCTCCCGCCGCGGACCCCCAGGTCGCCGAACGCGAACGCGTGGCACTGGGCTGGTTGCACACCGCCCACTTCCTGACCAGCGCCCCCCAGCTTGAGCACCTGCCCCCCGTCGACCTGCCCGAGATCGCCTTCGTCGGCCGCTCCAATGCGGGCAAATCGACTGCCATCAACACCCTCACGCAGCAGACGCGGCTGGCCTTCGCCTCCAAGACGCCCGGCCGCACGCAGCACATCAACCTGTTCGGCATCGGCAAGCAGAAAGTCGACGATGCGGTGCTGGCCGACCTGCCCGGCTACGGCTACGCGGCCGTGCCCAAGGAGGCCAAGCTGCGCTGGCAGCGCGTGATGGGCAACTACCTGATGACGCGCGAGAGCCTGCGCGGCGTGGTGCTCATGTGCGACCCGCGCCACGGCCTGACCGAACTCGACGAGATCCTGCTCGACGTGATCCGCCCGCGCGTGCAGCAGGGCCTCAAGTTCCTCGTGCTGCTGACCAAGTCCGACAAGCTCACGCGCAGCGAAGCCGCCAAGGTGCTGTCGATTACGCGACTGAACGCCGGCGGCGGCGAGGTGAAACTGTTCTCGGCGCTGAAAAAGCAGGGCGTCGGTGAAGCAGCCGAGCTGCTGTGGCGCTGGGTGCACCCGGAAGAGACTGCAGCAGCCCCCGCCGAACCGCCGGAGCCGCCAGCAGAGACCTGACTGAACCCCAGAACAGGCTGCATCGGCCGTCCAGCGTGCGTAGTTCACTATCAAAAGAATAGCGACAGTCAACCCAAGGAGACAAGAAGCATGATCGAGACCTTCCAACGCAGCCTGCCCAATGGCACCACCCTGAGTTGCCGCGCTGCCGGCCAGCCGGGCCGGCCGCTGATGGTGTTCCTCCACGGCTTCCCCGAAGCCTCGTTCATCTGGGACGAACTGCTGGCGTACTTCTCGGACCCGACCCACGGCGGCTACCGCTGTGTGGCACCCAACCTGCGCGGCTTCGAGAAGTCGAGCGCGCCGACCGACGTGGCGGCCTACAAGGCTCACCTGCTGATCCAGGACATCCAACAGCTCGTGGCGACCGAGAGCACCGACGGCACCATGGCCGCGCTGGTGGCCCACGATTGGGGCGGCGCCTTTGCCTGGGGCTATGCCAACGCGTTCCCGCAGCAGATCCGCAAGCTGGTCATCATCAATTCGCCGCACCCGGGCACCTTCACGCGCGAACTGCGCAACAACCCGGCGCAGCAGCAAGCCAGCGCCTACATGAACTTCCTCGCGCGCCCCGACGCCGAGGCGCTGCTCGCCGCCGACGACTTCAAGCGCATGTGGCCCTTCTTCACGCTGATGAAGGCCGGCCCGGACGGCTTCGGCTGGCTCACCGAGGAAGTGAAGCAGAAGTACCGCCAAGTCTGGGGTGCAGGCCTCACCGGCGCCTGCAACCTCTACCGCGTGACGCCGATGAAGCCGCCGCTGCCCGGCCAGACCGTCGACGGCATCCCGGTGCTGCCGCGCGAACGGCTCACGGTGGACGTGCCGACCTTCGTGTTCTGGGCGCTCGACGACGCGGCGCTGCTGCCCGGCCTGCTCGAAGGGCTCGACGAGTACGTGCCTAAGCTCGAGGTCAAGAAGGTGCCGGACGCGACCCATTGGATCGTGCATGAGCAGCCGCAACTGGTTGCCCGCGAGATCGAGGGATTCTTGCAGCGGAACTGATGCCGCCGCCGGGCCGCCCCAAGGCGAGCCCCGCCTCCTCCTCCTCGGGAGATGGAGCTGCACGCAGCGAAGCGAAGTGAAAAGCCGGGAGCCCTTCCTTCAATAGATCGGCGGTTCGCCCTCGGGGCGGGTCTTGAAACGGCGATGCACCCAGTAGTACTGCGAGGGCATCGTGTCGATGTAGCCCTGCAGCCGCGTGTTCATGAGCGCGGTATCGGCCTCCACATCGTCGGTCGGGAAGTTCTGCCACTGCGGCAGCACCTCGATCTCGTAGCCGCCAGGCGTCAGCTTCGACACCACCGGCACCACCTTGGCCTTGCCCAGCCGTGCAAAGCGCGACAGCGAGGGCACGGTGGCCGCCTGCACGCCATAGAACGGCACGAAAATGGTCTGGTCGCGGCCGAAGTCCATGTCGGGCAGCAGGTACAGCAGGCCGCCCTTGCGCAGGCCCTGCAGCACGGGCTTGATGCCGTCCACCCGGTTGAGCGCCGCCACGTCGCCGAAGCGGGTGCGGCCCTCGCGGATCCAGGCGTCGACCATCGGATCGCGCTGGGTCGTGTAGATGGTGGCCGAGGGGCGCGCCGTGTGCATGGTCAGCGCGGTGGCCGCGGCGTCCAGGCCGTAGAAGTGCGGCGCGAACAGGATCATCGGCGCATCGCCGTCGGCGATCTCGCGGATCTCCGACGCCGCCCCAACCACCTTGAGCCGGCTCGCCACGACCTTCTCGGGCGCATGCCAGAGCCAGCTGCGGTCCAGCCAGGACTGCGCCACATAGACGAAGGTCTGGCGCGCGATGGCGCGGCGCTCGGCCTCCGACTTGCCGGGGAAGCAGACCGCCAGGTTGGTGTCGACCACGCGCCGCCGCGGCACGGCGACGGTGTGCAGGATGCGGCCGAGGAACGCGCCGAAGCCGCGCACGAGCGGCAGCGGCAGCGGCGCGATCACGCGCATGAAGCCGATGCCGAGCCGGGAACCGAGGCTCATGCGGCCTCCCCGGTGGCTGCGGCCACGCGCTCGGCGCGCGGCTCCTTGTAGCGGGCGTAGTCCCACACGTACTGGCCCGGCAGGCTGTGGATCAACCGGCCGATGGCGTCGTTCATGGCCGCAGCCGCGTCCTCGATGGAGGCTGACGGGTCGGTCAGCGCCGTGCCGACGATGGGCTCGAAGCGGACCACGTAGCCGGCGCCGTTCGGCAGCCGCTCGCAGACGCTCAGGAAGCAGGCCGCGCCGGTCTGTTGCGCAAGGCGGGGAAGCAGGGTCATGGTGTAGGCGGGCCGGCCCAGGAACGGCGCCCAGACGCCCTGCCCCATCGGCGGCACCTGGTCGGGCAGGATGCCGGTGTAGCCGCCGCTGCGCAGCGTGCGGATCAGGCCGCGCACGCCGCTGTTGTTGGTGGGCAGCGTCTGCAGGCCGGGCCGGTCGCGCGAGCCGGCGGCGATCAGGTCGGCCATCCACTTCTTGCGCGCCGGCCGGAACAGCGCGGTGATCGGCCCGTAGGCCGACAGGAAGCGCTCGCCGATCGCCTGGCCGCACATCTCCCAGCTGCCGAGGTGCGGTGCCACCAGGATCACGCCCTTCTTGGCCTGCATGGCGGCCTCGAAGGCCTCCACGCCTTCCCAGCGCACCACGCGGTGAAGCACGGTCTCGCCATGCGGGCGCAGCCAGAGCCAGGGCAGTTCGGAAGCCATCTTGCCGGCGGCGGCGATGGCGGGACGGTATTGGTCGGGCGCGAAGCCCGCGCTCTCGGCATTGGCCTTGAAGCGGCGGCGGTAGTCCGGCGCGCTCCACCAGACCAGCCAGCCCAGCATGGCACCGAGCCGATGCATCAACGGCATCGGCACGCGGGCGAGCAGGCGAAACAGGGTGATCATTGAAAGCGGGAGGGTCAAAAAACGGACGCGCGCGCATGGTATGCGCGGCTCGAATAGAATCCAAATTGTCGCCGAGTTACGGAACAACTTGCAGGGCGACAAACACAAGCGCGAAAGCGATTGTGCCCGTCGATTCATCGACATCTGCTAAAGCGTTCGCCAGGGCTCCGCAGAGTTGGCAACGCGCCAAATCACTTCAAGGAGCTTTGAACAAAATGGCGAACGACTTCCTCTTCACTTCCGAATCGGTTTCCGAAGGCCACCCCGACAAGGTCGCCGACCAGATCTCCGACGCGATCCTGGACGCGATCTTCGAGCAGGACCCGCGCAGCCGCGTGGCCGCCGAGACGCTGACCAACACCGGCCTCGTGGTGCTCGCCGGCGAGATCACGACCAACGCGCACGTCGACTACATCCAGGTCGCGCGCGACACCATCAAGCGCATCGGCTACGACAACACCGAGTACGGCATCGACTACAAGGGCTGCGCGGTGATGGTCTGCTACGACAAGCAGTCCAACGACATCGCCCAGGGCGTGGACCACGCGAGCGACGACCACCTGAACACCGGCGCCGGCGACCAGGGCCTGATGTTCGGCTACGCCTGCGACGAGACGCCCGAGCTGATGCCCGCGCCCATCTACTACGCGCACCGCCTCGTCGAGCGCCAGGCACAGCTGCGCAAGGACGGCCGCCTGCCCTTCCTGCGCCCCGACGCCAAGAGCCAGGTCACGATGCGCTACGTCGACGGCAAGCCGCACAGCATCGACACCGTGGTGCTCTCCACGCAGCACAGCCCAGACCAGAGCGAAACGCCCACCAAGATGAAGGCCTCGTTCAACGAAGCCATCATCGAGGAGATCATCAAGCCCGTGCTGCCGAAGGAATGGCTCAAGGACACGCGCTACCTGATCAATCCGACCGGCCGCTTCGTCATCGGCGGCCCGCAGGGCGACTGCGGCCTCACGGGCCGCAAGATCATCGTCGACACCTACGGCGGTGCCTGCCCGCACGGCGGCGGCGCGTTCTCGGGCAAGGACCCGTCGAAGGTCGACCGCTCGGCCGCCTATGCCGCACGCTACGTGGCCAAGAACATCGTGGCCGCCGGCCTGGCGCGCCAGTGCCAGATCCAGGTGGCGTACGCCATCGGCGTGGCGCAGCCGATGAACATCACGGTCTACACCGAAGGCACCGGCGTGATTCCTGACGAGAAGATCGCCGAACTCGTGCGCGAGTTCTTCGACCTGCGTCCGAAGGGCATCATCCAGATGCTCGACCTGCTGCGCCCGATCTACCAGAAGACCGCCGCCTACGGCCACTTCGGCCGCGAGGAGCCCGAGTTCACCTGGGAAGCGACGACGCAGGCCGCCGCACTGCGCGCGGCAGCCGGCCTCAAGTAAGCGACAAGAACCGGCGGTGGGTCGTCAGAAGCGGTACGCGCCGCTCAGGCCCACCGTCCAGTTGCGGCCCGGCGCGGGCTCGTAATAGCGCGCATTGCCCTCGTTGACGATGACCGAGCCCACGTAGCGCCGGTCGAACAGGTTGTCGACACGCGCGAAGGCATTGAACTCCCAGCGCTCCCATTTCTTCAGGTAGCCCGCATACACCGCCGCGACGGCATAGCCCGGCGCGCTCGCGGTGTTGGCATCGTTGGCCTGGATGCGCCCCAGCGCGCGCATCTCGACGCCGGCGCGCCAGCCTTCGGGCGGCACCCAGCCCAGCGATGCGAACAGCGACTGCCGCGCGATGCCGGGAATGCGGTTGCCCGCGGCGACGGTGTTGGCCGCCGCGCACGGTGACGGCGAGCAGAAGGCGTCGCGGTAGGTCGCGTCCAGCCACGTGTAGGCCAGTTGCGTGCGCCAGTGGTTCGCGGTCTCATGCTGCCAGCCCAGCTCAAAGCCGTTGCGCTTCGTGCGCCCCGCGTTCTGGAAGGTGGCACGGCCGCCGACGTTGGTGTCCGTCACGATCTCGTCGCGCGTGCGGGTCTGGAACAGCGCTGCCGTCAGCAGGCCACCGGCAAGCCGCGCCTTGGCGCCGAGTTCGATGCTGTCGTTCACCGCCGGCCGCAGCGCGAAGTTGAGCCCGCTCGCGCCATTTGCCCGATAGGAAAGTTCGTTCAGTGTCGGCGTCTCGAAGCCGCGGCCGATGGAGCCGTACAGGGCCAGGTCGGGCGTCGCCTGGTAGCGCAGCGAGGCCACCGGCAGGGTCTTGCTGTAGCGCGCACTGCCGCTGTCGTCGCGGTTCGTGCCGACGATGTAGCGGTCCTGCGAGTTGAAGTGCACGCTGCTGCGGCGCACGCCGGCTTCGAGCGTCCAGCGCTCGGCGAAGCGCCAGGTCGCTTGCGCGTAGGGATCGAGGTTCCAGACGTCGTTGAGCTCGTTGCGCCGCAGACGGCCCTGCACGCCCAGCACGGGCGCCGCGACGCGGCCGAGGTAGTTCTCGTAGCCGCGGCGCTTTTCGCGCAGGCTGTCGTAGCCCAGGCCGGCCACCACGTCGAAGGGCCGATCGGCCAGGGTCAACGCAGCATTCCAGCGAATGTCGACACCGCCGTACTGCCGCGACAGGTCGATCACGCCGCCCGCGTGCAACGGGTTCTGCTGCGCCGACACCGGAATCGATTGGTACTGCGTGGTCTTTCGCTCGCCGCCGTAGACCATCAGGCGCAGCCCCTGCTCTGCGTTGATGCGACGCTCGTACAGCAGGCCGGCCTGTATCTGCTCGACCGTCTTGCGGGTGTCGTACTGCGTGGCCAGCGGCGCGTTGCGCGGCGCCAGCGCGTACTGGTCGGCCGTGAGGCCCAACGGGTCCTGCGCGTCGACGCGCACGCTGTTGAAGACCAGCGTGAGCCTGTCGCCGTTGTCGAGCGCGATGCCGAGCTTGCCGTTTTCGATGTCGCGCCGCGCGGCGCTGTGCTCGCGCCAGCCGTCGGTATGGAAGCGGCTCGCGCCGAGCAGGTAATCGACCGCGCCCTGCGACCCGCTGAGCTGCAGCGACTGCCGCCAGGTGCCGAAGCTGCCGCCCGCGAGCGAGTACGACAGCCGTGGCGGCCCCTCGCCCGAGGCGGTGAACGCCTGCAGCACACCGCCCGAGGAGTTGCCGTACAGCGCGGAGAACGGCCCGCGCAGGATCTCGACGCGGTCCAGCGAGCCGATGTCGATGTTCGAGGTCTGCCCCTGTCCATCGGGCAAGGTCGCAGGAATGCCATCGACATAGAGCCGCACGCCGCGCACGCCGAAGGTCGAGCGCGCACCGAAGCCGCGGATGGACAGCTGCAGGTCCTGCGCGTAGTTCAGCCGGTTCTGCACCTGCAGCCCCGGCACCGCGCCCAGGCTTTCGGAGAGGTTGACCTGCAGGCGGCTGTCGCGCACCTCGTCGCCGTCTACGCGGTCGACCGAGCCGGGCACGTTGAAGGGCGCAACCTCGCCGCGCGGCGTGGAGACGGTGATCTCGCGCAGGCGCGCACCGCTGGCGCCTGGATCGGCCGGCGGCTCCTGCTGGGCCTGCGCGGCCAGCGGGACACCCAGCAAGAGAAGGCAGGCGGCGGCGACGGGCGCAAGTTTCATCGCGCCGATTCTGCTTCGGCATGCCGGCCGCGCATGTCGCGGTGGCGCGACTCTCAGGGAAAACTAGCGGGCCGGCGCCTTGCGCCAGGCATGCCAGGCGCCCACCACGACCGGGATGCCCAGCGTGATCCAGGCCAGGACGTCGCCCAGCCCGCCGTCGCTGAAAAGCGCCGAGATCAGCCCGAAGGTCGTCAGCAGGCCCAGCACCGTCGGCCAGCCCCACATGCGCCAGAAGCTCCGGTGCTGCGTCATGCCTGCACCTTCATGGCCGATGCCGGCTCGGGTTGTGCAGTGCCGCCGGAGACGCGCGCTTCATGCGCCGCGGCCCTCGGGGACGCGGGCACGGGGTTGCCCCGCTTGAGCCACAGGTACAACCCGCTGCCCAGCACGATGATGGTCGCTATGTCGAGCAGCGCCCAGATGATCTGCATCGGCATGCCGCCGTAGTCGCCGAAGTGCAGCGGCTGCGACACCAGCAGCGCCGTGAGGTACCAGGGCAGCTTCGGCACCGCAGTCACCTCCGCTGTCTTGGCATCGACCAGCACCGGCTGGAACAGCTTCGATGTGAAGGGCTCGTTGCCACGCACGAAGAAGGTCGTGTGGTGCGGGCTCGAGAACGATGTGCCGGGGAAGGCAATGAACGACAGCTTCATGCCGGGCGTCTTCTGCATCGCGGCGTCCATCGAGCGCTGCACCGAGGCACGCTCGTTCACCGCCACGATGGGTTCGTTCTTGTAGGGCGCGAGCAGCGAACTGAGCTGGTCGTGCTGCCAGTACTTGATGAGCAGGTCGGCCCAGGTGTTGATCATGCCCGTGGAGCCCACCACGAACAGCCACACCAGCGTGACGATGCCAAGCAGGTTGTGCAGGTCGAGCCACTTCAGGCGCGGGCGCTTCTCGCGCCGCACCGTGCCGAAGTCGAACTTGCGCATGAAGGGTGAATACAGCACCACGCCCGAGACGATGGCCACCAGCAGCAGCAGGCCCATGAAGCCGAGGAAGAGCTTGCCCGCCAATCCCGCGAAGAGGTCGACGTGCAGCTTGAACATCACGTACATGAAGCCCTCGTCGAACTTCGGCTGCGCGAGCACCTCGCCCGTGCGCGCGTCGATCGCAACCGACTTGAAGTCCTCCGTGGCTTGCGGCGTGGGCGTGAGCGTGACGAACCACAGGCCGTCGTCATCCTCGGGCTGTGAGACGAACTGCACCACGCGGCCGGGGTGCTTCGACTTCGCGATGTCGAGCACGCGGTCGAGACTCACGCGCGGCGCGCCCGCGGGCATCTTCGGCGCCTCGACCTCGGTGCCCAGCAGATGGCCGATCTCGTGATGGAAGATCAGCGGCAGGCCCGTGATGCACAGCAGCAGCATGAACACCGTGCACACGAGGCTGCTCCACTTGTGCACCCAGGCCCAGGTCTTGATTTTTCGGCTGTTCATGTGGGGGCTGTTCCTGAAGGTCGTGTTCTAGAAGCGATAGGTCGCGCTCGCGACGATGTTGCGGCGCGAGCCATACCAGCAGTCGCCGCGCGACAGGCAGGTGCTGAAGTAGATCTTGTCGGTCACGTTGTTGATGTTGAGCGCATAGCGCCAGCGGTCGGCCTCGTAGGCGAACACGAGGTCGGCCAGCGCGATGCCCGGCACGCGCGGACCGGTGCCGAACTGCGTGTCGCGAAACGAACTCATCAGGCGCACGCCGGCGCCGGCCGAAAAACCGTTCACGCCGCCGATGGAAAACCTGTACTTCGCCCAGAAACTGGCCTGGTGTTTGGGCAGGCCTTCGATCTGCGCATCGGCATCGGCGTAGTTGTAGTGGGCGATCAGGTCGAGGTTCGGGCCGGCCGAGCCCTTGGCCTCGAGTTCCACGCCCTTCGTCTTCGTCAGGCCGCGCTGCGAGAACACGTTCGGCTGCTCCTCGACGATCTGGTTCTTCTCGCGCAGGTCGTACACCGCTGCGCTGAACGCCAGGGCGCGGTCCCTGGGCTCGTACTTGACGCCGGCTTCCCACTGCTCGCCGCGCAACGGCGTGAAAATGCGGCCTTCGCGCGGCGACTGCGGCGTGAACGACTCGCTGTAGCTCAGGTACGGCGACCATCCCGACGGCGAGGCGTACATCAGCCCGAAGCGCTTGGTGGTGGCGCTGCTCTTTTCCTCGTTGCTTCCCGCGGCACTGGACACGGCCCTGTCTTGCCGCAGGCCCGCCACGAAGATCCAGTTGTCGAGCCTGACCTGGTCCTGCAGGTAGACGCCCGTCTGTCGCTGGCGGGTGCGCGGCCTCGCATCGCGCACGGGCTCGTCGAGATGGCCGTAGACCGGCGCGTAGACGTCGATGGTGTCGAAGGTGGTGCCGCCCCAGACGTTCTCGCGCTGGCGCGCGAAGTCCGCGCCCACGAGCAGCGTGTGCTTCAGCGCGCCGGTCTGGAAGCGGCCCTCGACGTGGTTGTCGAGCGTCTGCGTGCGATTGCGGGTCAGTTGGCTGTCGTAGTAGCGGCCGAGCACGCGCTTGAAGACCGGGTCGGTGGACCAGCTGTCGAATCCGCTGAACGAACTGCCGTAGTGGTAGCGGTTGTCGTTTTCGTTGCGCGCGTAGCGGAAGTTCTGGCGGAAGGTCCAGCTGTCGTCGAACTTGTGCTCGAACTGCCAGCCGAAGGTCTTGCGCTCGCTGTCGTAGTAGTCGCCCGGCTCGCCGATGAAGCGGCTGCTCGGCAGGCGTCCGTTCGGGTTCGGCAGCAAGGTGCCCTCCCACGGCAGGAACTGCGAGCTGCTGCCGCTCTTGTCCTTCTGCCAGAGGCCCTGCAGCGTCAGCGAGGTCATGACATTGGGCCGCCAGGTCAGCGAGGGCGCAATCACGCTGCGGTCGTCGGGCACGTGGTCGACCTGCGTGCCGGACTTGCGCTGCAGCGCGATCAGGCGGTACGACAGTGAGCCGTCGGCGTTCAGCGGGCCGGTGAGGTCGGCCTGGATCTGCTTGCGGCCGAAGCTGCCAAACTGCACGCCCACTTCGCGCTGGGCCTCCTGCAGCGGCCGCTTGCTGACCATGTTGACCACGCCGGCGGCCGTGCCGGCGCCGAACAGCATGCCCGAGGGGCCGCGCAGCACTTCGAGGCGCTCCAGCGTGTAGGGCTCGGTGCGGGTGGTGCTGGTGTAGTAGCCGTAGGCCTGGCGCAGGCCGTCGAGGTAGACGTCGGGATAGGCGCCGCGCACCCGCACGGAGTCGGTGCGGGAATCGAGTCCGTAGGCATCGGAACGTACGCCGGCCGCGTAGTTGAGCGCGTCCTGTACATTGGCCGCGCCCTGGTCGACCATCTGGTCGCGCGTGATCACGGTCACGGACTGAGGCGTTTCAGACAGCGGCGTGTCGGTCTTGGTGGCGGTGACCGCATTTTTCGCGCGGTAGCCGATCACCGGCGTGGTCGCCGTCTCGGTTTCGGCATTCGCGTCGACCCGTACTTCCGGCAGCGAGCCCGCATTCGTCGCCTGGGCCAGCACCTCGCGCTGTGTGCAGATCGCCAGACACCCTATCAGCACCGATGCAGCCTTGCGCCGCGCCTCCAACCTCTTCATCCCGGCCTCATTACAAATATTATTAAGAATGATTCGCATTTTATTGCGTAACTTCTTTGTGCCTCCCCCAATCACCGCTCCGATGAAGGGTGTTACGTTGCGAAATTGCGTCTGCGGGTCCAGGGCGAACCGGCTACCATGCCGCCCGCACGCTTCCCGTGCGTTGGCAAGCCCTCATGCTCAAGCTCATCGCCTTTCTGTTTCCCGCACTGAGCGGTCCGGCTCTGCGGCTGATGGTCCTCGCGGCTGCCATTGCGCTGGCCGGCTGCGCGGGGCTCCCGCCGCGCACGCCTGAACCGCCCACCCTGGCGATTGCGGCCTCGCCCGCCACCGAGCTCGGCCGCGCCGCCGTCAGCCTCGACTCCCCGCCCGACGGCCTGAGCAGCATGCGGCCGCTGATCGAGGCCTCTTTTGCGCTCGACGCACGGCTGGAGCTGATGCGGCGCGCGAAATCGTCGCTCGACATCCAGACTTACCAGCTTGGCAACGACAAGACCGGCCGCCTGCTGCTGCGCGAAATGCGCAATGCCGCCCGGCGCGGCGTGCGTGTGCGGCTGCTGCTCGACGACTTCTACACGGCCGGCATGGACCGCCTGCTGCTCGGCCTCGCCGCCGAGCCCAATGCCGAGATCCGGCTGTTCAACCCGTTCGTGAACGCGCGCGACCACTCGTCGGGGCGGTGGCTGGAGTTCTTCACCGACTTCCGGCGCCTCAACCACCGCATGCACAACAAGCTGTTCGTGGCCGACGGCGCCATGGCCATCGCGGGCGGCCGCAACCTGGCCGACGAGTATTTCCTGCGCAGCGAGAGCGCGAACTTCATCGATTTCGAGCTGCTGCTGGCCGGCCCGGTGGTCCCCGAGTCAGCCGCCATCTTCGACACCTACTGGAACAGCGACGTGGTCTACCCCCTGCAGCGGGTGGCCGGCACCAGCAGCACGCCGCAGGCGCTGAAAGCCGATTTCGAGGAAGCAACCTCCCCGGCCCACGCACCGCCGCCCGACCCGCTGCCTCCCACCGACCTGCTCGGCGACCCGCCGCTGGGCGCCCAGCTTGCCCGAATCGACGAGGCCAAGTGGATGCGCGCCGAGGCCCACGCCTCCGCCGACAGTCCCAACAAGGCGCTGGGCGTCATGGCGCAACCCATGGAGCCGCTGGCACAGCGCTTCCACGAGATGCTGGCCACGGCCAGGTCGAACGTGGTGGTGATCTCGCCCTACTTCATTCCAGGCGACGAGGGCATGGAACGCATCCGCATGGGGCGTGAGCACGGTGTGAACATCACCGTCATCACCAATTCGCTGGCCGACAGCGACGAGCCGCTGGTCAACATCAACTACAACCGCTACCGCGTCGACATGCTCAAGCTGGGCGTGAACCTGTACGAAGTCAGCACCCGGCAGCTGCGGCGCAGCGGCCAGTTCCGCGACCTGCTCAAGAAGGCCCGCGGCCGCCTGCATGCCAAGCTGGCACTGGTCGACCGCCAGTGGGTGCTGCTCGGCTCCATGAACCTCGACCCGCGTTCCGCCCGGCTGAACACCGAATTCGGCATAGCCGTGCGAAGCTTCGACCTGACACAGGCGCTGCTTTTCGCCTACGAGCTCGACGACATCGAGGGCGTCTACCGCGTGGTGCTCAAGCCCGACGGCCAGAACGTCCAGTGGATCGGCACCGGCGACGTCCACAACGAGGTGCTCGACAGCGAACCGGATTCGAGCATGCTGACGCGGCTGCAGCTGCTGCTGTTCTCGTGGTTTGTGCCTACGGACCAGTTGTAGGCGGCTGCGGAACGCCAGAGAACCTTGGCGGCCCAAACTTCCCGGCGCGCCAAGTGAAATGCAGAGCACGGCCCTTCCGCATCACGGCGTCTTGTGGCCCATCCGGTGCTCATTCCAACGGTGTTGCAGCAGCTTCGGGGCTGGCGAACTGGAGCCGTCCGATTAACGCGAGAAACGCCGGATCGTCGCGATGCCGCCGCCCGAACTCGACAACCGACAACCCCGCTGCAGCCCCCATCCCCTTGAAAGCCCGCCGATTGCCCTTATGATTAGCACTCGCTGCTGATGAGTGCTAACAGCCTCGCTTCCAGTCGATGGGCTGCCGGCCTCCGGTCCGGCACCCGACCACAAATCCGTTTCTTATCCATACATCCAGGAGATGCAATGAAACTTCGTCCTTTGGCCGATCGCGTGATCGTCAAGCGTGTTGACAGCGAAACCAAGACCGCCTCCGGCATCGTCATCCCCGACGCAGCCGCTGAAAAGCCCGATCAGGGTGAAGTCCTGGCCGTGGGCCCGGGCAAGCGCAACGACAAGGGCGAGCTGGCCGCACTGACTGTCAAGGTCGGCGACCGCGTCCTGTTCGGCAAGTACAGCGGCCAGACCGTCAAGGTCGGCGGCGACGAACTGCTGGTCATGAAGGAAGACGACCTGTTCGCGGTCGTCGAGAAGTAATTCAAATATCCCATTCGGAGTAAACAAACATGGCAGCAAAAGACGTAGTCTTCGGCGGTGAAGCCCGCGCACGCATGGTCGAGGGTGTGAACATCCTGGCCAACGCAGTCAAGGTGACCCTGGGCCCCAAGGGCCGCAACGTGGTGCTCGAGCGCTCGTTCGGCGCCCCCACCGTCACCAAGGACGGTGTGTCGGTCGCCAAGGAAATCGAACTCAAGGACAAGCTCCAGAACATGGGCGCGCAGCTCGTGAAGGAAGTGGCTTCCAAGACTTCGGACAACGCCGGTGACGGCACCACCACCGCGACCGTGCTGGCACAAGCCATCGTTCGCGAAGGTTTCAAGCTGGTGGCTGCCGGCATGAACCCGATGGACCTGAAGCGCGGCATCGACAAGGCCGTGACGGCCCTGGTCGCCGAGCTGAAGAAGGCTTCCAAGCCCACCACCACGTCGAAGGAAATCGCTCAAGTCGGCTCGATCTCGGCCAACAGCGACGAAACCATCGGCAAGCTCATCGCTGACGCGATGGACAAGGTCGGCAAGGAAGGCGTGATCACCGTGGAAGACGGCAAGTCGCTGGACAGCGAACTCGACGTCGTCGAAGGCATGCAGTTCGACCGCGGCTACCTGTCGCCCTACTTCATCAACAACCCCGAGAAGCAATCGGCGCTGTTGGACAACCCCTTCGTGCTGCTGTTCGACAAGAAGATCAGCAACATCCGCGACCTGCTCCCCACGCTGGAACAAGTCGCCAAGGCTGGCCGTCCGCTGCTGATCATTGCCGAAGAAGTCGAGGGCGAAGCCCTGGCTACGCTGGTCGTGAACACGATCCGCGGCATCCTGAAGGTCGTGGCTGTGAAGGCACCTGGCTTCGGCGACCGCCGCAAGGCCATGCTGGAAGACATCGCCATCCTGACGGGCGGCAAGGTCATCGCTGAGGAAGTGGGCCTGACGCTCGAAAAGGTGACGCTGGCCGACCTGGGTCAAGCCAAGCGCATCGAAGTGGGCAAGGAAAACACGATCATCATCGACGGCGCTGGCGCCGCTGGCGACATCGAAGCCCGCGTGAAGCAAGTGCGCGTGCAGATCGAAGAAGCCACGAGCGACTACGACCGTGAAAAGCTGCAAGAGCGCGTGGCCAAGCTGGCCGGCGGTGTTGCCGTGATCAAGGTTGGCGCCGCCACCGAAGTCGAAATGAAGGAAAAGAAGGCTCGCGTCGAAGACGCCCTGCACGCTACCCGCGCTGCAGTGGAAGAAGGCGTTGTGGCTGGCGGCGGCGTGGCTCTGCTGCGTGCCAAGCAAGCCGTGGGCGACTCGATCAAGGGCGACAACGCCGACCAGGACGCCGGCGTCAAGCTGGTGCTCAAGGCCATCGAAGCACCCCTGCGCGAAATCGTGAACAACGCCGGCGGCGAAGCCTCGGTGGTGGTGAACGCTGTGTTGGCCGGCAAGGGCAACTACGGCTTCAACGCTGCGAACGACACGTACGGCGACATGCTCGAGCTGGGCATCCTGGACCCGACGAAGGTCACGCGCACCGCACTGCAGAACGCCGCTTCGGTGTCCTCGCTGCTGCTGACGACCGAAGCCATGGTTGCTGACGCACCCAAGGACGAAGGCGCAGCCGGCGGTGGCATGCCCGACATGGGCGGCATGGGTGGCATGGGCGGCATGGGCATGTAATTGGCTCGCCCCCAGGCTGCGCGGCACTTCGTGTCCGCTACGCCTACCCCCTACCGGGGGCGACACCTGCGGACCGGCAGAGCCGGATCCGCGGTGTCTCGCGAAATGAAAGAAGCCCGGCTTGCGCCGGGCTTTTTTCATGGGCGGTCGTGATCGCTCTGCTACTGGAATTGCGCCTGCACCGCCTTGTAGAGCGCCTGGAAGCGCGCATGCCTCGTCCTGTGGACATTGGCTACTTCGGTCGAGGCAACCAGCTTCTGCTTCACAGGCGGCAGCGTGCAAACCTCGGCCACCGAGCCCCCATCCGCCAACCACGCCAGCCGCGCCGCACCTAGTGCGCCACCCGTCTCGCCGCCCGCATAGAGCGTGAGCGGCACGCCGAAGATGTCGGCCAGCAGCTGCCCCCACCACACGCTGCGCGCACCGCCGCCCACCAGCGCCACGTCGCGCAGCGGCATCCCGGCCGGCAGCCGCAGGGTATCGAAGCCGTCGCGCAGGCCGAAGCTCACGCCCTCGACCACGGCGTACGCGATTTCCGCTGGCCCGTGTGCGTGCGTGAGGCCGAACAGCACGCCCTGCGCGTTGGGGTTGTTGTGCGGCGAGCGCTCGCCGGAGAGGTACGGCAGGAACAGCGGGCAGCCCTCGCGCTGTGCCAGCGGGACGGACGCCGCCGCTTCGAGCAGCGCGGCCTCGTCCGCGAACCTGAAAGTCTTTGCGGCCCAACTCACCGCGCTCGCAGCCGAGAGCATCACCGACATCTGGTGCCACCGCCCCGGCAGCGCATGGCAAAAGGCGTGCATCGCCTGCGCGGGGTTCGGCAGGAAGCGGTCGGTCGAGACGAACACGACGCCCGAGGTGCCGAGTGACACGAATCCCTGCCCCGGCTCGACGAGGCCCATGCCGACGGCGCTGGCCGCGTTGTCGCCGGCACCGCCGGCGATCACCACGCTGGCGCTGCCCACGCCCCAGCGCGCCGCCAGTTCGGGTTTGAGCTGCGCCGACATCTCGCTGCCTTCGACCAGCCGCGGCATGTGCGCGCGCGTGAGGCCTGTGGCCGCCAGCAGTTCGTCGGACCAGTCGCGCGCACCCACATCGAGCCACAGCGTGCCCGCCGCATCGGACATCTCGCTGACCGCCTCGCCGCTGAGCATGAAGCGCAGCCAGTCCTTGGGCAGCAGCACGCGCGCCACACGGCCGAAGATTTCAGGCTCGTGCTCGCGCACCCACAACAGCTTGGGCGCGGTGAACCCCGGCATCGCGAGGTTGCCCGCGATCTCGCCGAGCCTCGGCACGGCGCGCGCAAGCGCCTCGCACTGCGCACCGCTGCGGCCGTCGTTCCAGAGAATCGCAGGGCGCAGCACCTCGCCCGCCGCATCGAGCAGCGTGGCACCGTGCATCTGTCCCGACAGGCCGATGGCGCGCACCGCCGCGAGTTCCTCGGGATGCGACTTGCCGAGCGCACGCATCACCTCCTCGAGCGCATGCCACCACTGCTGCGGCGCCTGCTCCGACCACAGCGGCCGCGGCCGTTCGACCGCGAGCGGCGCGCGGGCCACGCCGACGATGCGGTGGTCGTCGGCGAGCAGCAGCGCCTTGAGCTCGGACGTGCCGAGGTCGAGTCCCAGGTACAAGATGGACCCCCTGGCTTTGTCTAGGAAGAGATGCCGCCGCCGAAGCGGGTGTCTGCCTGCTTTCGGAATTCGCTCGGCGTCATTCCCTTGATCTCAAGAAAACGTCGATTGAAATTCGCCACATTGTTGAAGCCAACCTGGTAGCAGATGTCGGTCACGTAGTGATCGGTCTGCATCAGCAGGTGGCAGGCGCTGTTGATACGCACGCGGTTGACGAAGTCGGTGAAGCTGTTGCCGGTGGAGCGCCGGAAGAAGCGGCTGAAGCGGCTCTCGCTCATACCCAGTTCGGCCGCCACGTCCGACATCGAGATCGACTCCGCCATGTTGCTGGTGATGCGGTTGACGATGTCGTTGATCTGGTCGACCTGCGCATCGCCCTCGATGCCCTGGGCGCCCTGCATCTGCACGCTCGACAGCAGCCGGTAGTCGGTGCATTGCGCGAGGTCGGCCATGAACTCGAGGAACCGTCCGAGCCGGCGCACGCCGCGCGCGGCCTTGATGTTGTCCCAGTGCGTCTGCGCCTGCTGCGACATGCCGAAGAACTCGATGCCGTGCCGCGCACGTTCGAGCAGCTGCATCACTTCGCGCAGCTCGGGAATCTCGGCCGCGGCGTGCTCGATCGGCTCGTGGCGGAACTGGATCACCCGGTCGCGCCCAGCGGCGCCGCCTTCGGGCACGTCGAGCGAAATCCAGTTGTGCGGCAGCCGGGGCCCGCAGAGCACGAGGTGTCCGGGCTGGAACGGCCCGATCCAGTCTCCTATGAAGGCCTTGCCCGAGGTCTCGGTGATCAGGTGCAGCTCGTAGTCTTCATGGAAATGCCATCGCACCAGCGGGCTCGGGAAGCCGTGCGCCAGGCAGCGCACCAGGCCGGTTTCGGGGGCCTCGTAGCCCAGCGACGGGGAGCGCGCAATATCGCGCTCCAGCTCGGGTTGGCGCTGACGGGGAATCGAGCGTTTGCGTGTGGACGTTGTCATGGCAGCACGGGTCAGGACCGGGAAGCGACGGCCCCATTGTCTTCCTGCGCCAGCGCGGCGTGAACCGCTTCGAGCGTGGGTGGATCGGCGCCTTCGCGGGTGCAGTTGAGGGCGGCGGCCGTGGCGGCGAAGCGCATCACCTCGCGCCAGGCGTCGTCGCCCAGCTCGCCGAGCTGGGCCGGGTGCTCGACGCCGTGCGCGAGCAGCGCCACCGAGAGCCCGGCCGTGAAGGTGTCGCCCGCGCCGATGGTGTCGACCACCTTGACGCGGGGCGCCGCCACGGCGAGCGGCGCGTGCCCCGTGCGCCAGAGCGTGGCGCCCGCGCCGCCGCGCGTGACAACCACGGCGTGCGCGCCGGCCTGCAGGCAATCCGCCGCCAGTGCATCGACCGGCCGGCCGGGGGCCAGCAGTTCGGCATCTTCGTCGCTGAGCTTGACCAGGTCGGCCATGGCCAGCCAGTCCGTCATGCGCTCGCGGTAGGCGGCCATGTCGGGAATGAGGCTGGGCCGCACGTTCGGATCGAACACGATCACGCGGCGGCCCGCGTTGGCCGTGACCAGCTCGGCAATGCGCGTGGCCGCCGGCTCCTGCAGCAACGAGATCGAGCCGAAATGCAGGAAGCGGCAGTCCGCCGGCAACTGCGGCAGCGGCTCGGGCGCCCAGGTCGCGTCGGCGCTGCCACGGGTGTAGAAGGCGTAGCGGTTGGTCTGCGGCGTGCGCTCGACGAAGGCCAGCGTCGAGGGCGCGTTGCTGCGCAGGATGAGGCGGGTGTCCACGCCGTTGCGTTCGAGAAAACGCATCAGCCGTTCGCCGAACAGGTCGGTCGACAGCTGCGTGAGAAAGCCGGTGGGCTGGCCGAGGCGCGCGCAGGCCACGGCCGTGTTGAGCGGCGAGCCGCCCTCGTGGCCCAGGAACGCCAGGGTGCCCGCCTCGTTGGCGGTGAAATCGATGAGGGCTTCGCCCGTGAGTGCTATGCGCATGGTGACTGGATTCTCGATCAGGGCAGTGCGCGGGCATCCGCCAAAAAGCCGCGTTCGGCGGCGAGCGTGGCGGGATGGTCGAGCAGCTCGGCAAAGAGGCGCGGCGGGATGGTGATGGCTCCCACGCCGAGCCCCAGCAGGGCAAGGTAGGCCGCGCGCGAACGGATGCTCGCCACCAGCAGGCGCGTGCCGGACGAAGGACGCTGCGCGACCAGTGACTGCATCTGCGCGATCAGCGCCAGCCCGTCGACACCGGCGTCCTCGAGCCGCCCGAGGTACGGCGCCGCATAGGCCGCGCCCAGTTGCGCCGCGAAGTGCGCCTGCTCGGGCGCATACACGGCCGTCCACGTGACGGGCACGCCTTGCGCGATGAGCCGCGCGCCGGCATCGAGGCCCTGGCGCGTGGCGGGAATCTTGACGACCAGCTGGCCCCGGTCGAAGTGCGAGAGCAAGGCCGCGGCGTCTTCGAGCATGCCGTCGACGTCGCTCGAATACACCTGCGCCTGCACCTGCCGTGCGCCCAGTTCGATGCAGCGTTTCAGCAAACCAGGCACTTCGCCGCGGCCAATGCCCGCACGCTTGAGCAAGGTCGGGTTGGTCGTCACGCCATGCACCACCGGGTGCGGCAGGCAGGCCTGCAGTTCAGACAGGTCGGCACTGTCGAGGTACAGATGGAAGTCTTCGTTCATCGCATTTTTGCAAGCATGCAGAGAATCATCAGCTCATGACATTGCCGCCATCGACATTCAAGGTCTGCGCCGTGATGTAGCGCGCCTCGTCGCTGGCAAGAAACACGGCCGCGCCCGCGATGTCGGCCGGCACGCCCATGCGGCCGAGCGGCACCTCCAGGCCCACGCGGCGCTTCTTCTCGCCGGGCGGCAGCCCTTCGGCCTTGGCGAACAGGCTGTCGACATGGTCCCACATCGGCGTGTCGACCACACCGGGTGCAATGCCGTTGACACGGATGCCGTGCGGCGCCATGGCCAGCGCGGCGCTCTGCGTATAGCTGATGACCGCGGCCTTGGTGGCGCAGTAGTGCGACACCAGCGCCTCGCCGCGCCGCCCGGCCTGCGAGGCCATGTTGATGACCGACGCGCCCTGCGTGCCCGCTTCGACCATGTGGCGCAGCACGGCCTGCATCACGAAGAACATGCCCTTCACGTTGACCGCGAACAGCCGGTCGAACGAAGCCTCGTCACTGTCGAGCAGCGGCGCCAGGTCGAACACGGCAGCGTTGTTGAACAGCGTGTGAATCGGACCGAAAGCGACCTGCGCCTCGGCCAGCATGTGCGAGATGGCCTGTGTGTCGGTCACGTCGGCCGCGATGTAGGCCAGCTTGTCGGGGTGGCGCTGCTGCAGCGCCCGCACGGCCTCGGGCGCCCCTGCAGCGCGGTCGACCACGCTGCAGCGCGCGCCCTCGGCAATGCAGGCCTCGGCCACGGCCAGACCGATGCCGCCACCGGCGCCGGTCAGCAGCACATGGCGGTTCTTCAAACGTTCGCTCATATCATTGCTCCAGAGTTCAGGAAATTTGCCACGCGCCCGCTCGCTGCGCGCACGGCGTCGACCAGCCGTGCATCGCCCGCGGCGGTGCCCCACAGTCCCGCGTCCGAACACAGCGCGAGCACCGGATCGGCGGCGTCGCAGATCGCGTGCGCCGCGGCCTCGTCCATGCCCTGGTCCTGGTAGGCATAAGGCAGCGCGCCGCGATGCCAGCGCTGCAGGAAGGCCAGGAACAGCGCGGGCAGCACCGCGACGCTGTCGATCGGCTGCCCCGCGGCGAGCCGCTCGCGCACTGTGGGCGCGATGAAGCCCGGGATCTTCGAGAAACCGTCGGCCGCCACGCGCTGGTTGGTGTCGCGGATCGCGGGGTTGCCGAAGCGGTCGAGCACCACGTCGCGGTAGGCCGCCAGGTCGATCGGGCTCGGGCTGAGGCACGGGATCACGTCGTCGGTGACGTAGTCGAACGCCATCCGGCGGATGGCCGCGTCGTGCGTGCCTTCGTGGATGAAGTTCAGCCCTGCCAGCGTGCCCGCCCAGGCGATGCAGCTGTGCGTGGCGTTGAGGATGCGGATCTTGGCCTCTTCGTAAGGCTGCACCGATTCGACCAGCTCCACGCCCACGCGGCCCCAGTTGGGGCGCCCGGCCGCGAAGTTGTCCTCGATCACCCACTGGATGAAGCTCTCGCCCGTGATGGCTGCCGCATCGTCGCGGCCGGTCGCGGCCTTCACGCGCGCGCGCAGCTCGGGCGGCGGGCGCGGCGTGATGCGGTCGACCATCGCGTTCGGGCAGGTGGTGTTCGCTTGCACCCAAGCCAGCAAATCGCCATCGCCCGCGCGCTCGATGAATTCGAGCAGCCCGGCACGGAAGCGATCGCCGTTGTGGCGCAGGTTGTCGCAGTTGAGCAGCGTCACCGCGCCCGCTTGCGCGGCCTTGCGCGCGCGCAGGATCGCGCAGACGGCGCCATAGATGGTCACGCCCTCGCCACCCGCCTCGCCGCGCCGCGCGCGCTCGATGTCGGCCGCGAGATCGCCGAACGACAGGTCCAGCCGGCCCTTGGTATCGAGGTAGTAGCCGGCCTCGGTCACGGTGAACGAAATGATGCGCGTGGACGGTGCCGCGCCGCGCGCGACCACCGCGGCCAGCGAAGGCTCCCACGGCAGCACTTCGCGGATGGCTTCGATCTGTTCGTAGCGGTACTCGCCGGCCGGCGACACGGTTTCGAGCGTGTAGCGGCCGCCCTGCGCCTGCAGTGCGGCGACGAGCTCGGCCATGTCGGGCCGGATGTTGGCGCCCGAGAGCGACCAGCGGGTGTCACCCGCATCGATCAGCCGTTGCAAATAGACGGCCTGGTGGGCCCGATGGAACGAGCCGAGTCCAAGGTGAAGCACCATGGACTCCGAAGGAGCCGGTGGAGTTGGCGCGTCGAGAGGCGCTGCTGCGAGGGTCACGGGAATGTTCCGGAAGAAATCAGGCGGAGACCGAACGGCCTTCACGGTTGAACAAATGGAGCACCGACGGATCGAGCTCGACCGCCACGTCGTCGCCGGCGTGCAGCGGCGTGCGCTCGTTCTGGCGTGCGATCAGCGGCACGCCGCCCACGTCGACGTGGATCAGCGTGTCGGCGCCGAGGGCTTCGACCAGCTCGACGCGGCCCTGCACATCCGACACCGGCGCGCCCTGCTTCGGATGCACGCGCAGGCCTTCGGGGCGCACGCCCAGGAAGCCGTCGGCCGGCAGCTTGCCGCCGGTGGCGGCCGAGAAGCTGGGAATCGCATTCGCCGCCACCATGTTCATCGACGGCATGCCGATGAACTGCGCGACGAACTGGTTGGCCGGGTGGTCATACAGTTCGAGCGGCGTGCCGACCTGCTCGATCAGCCCGTCCTTGAGCACCACCACGCGGTCGGCCAGCGTCATGGCTTCGACCTGGTCGTGCGTCACGTAGATGGTGGTGGCGCCGAGCGCGCGGTGCAGCTTGTGGATCTCGACGCGGGTGTTGCCGCGCAGCGCCGCATCGAGGTTCGACAGCGGCTCGTCGAACAGGAACACCTTGGGCGCGCGCACGATGGCGCGGCCGATGGCCACGCGCTGGCGCTGGCCGCCCGACAGGTCCTTCGGCGTGCGGTCGAGGTACTGCGTGAGGTTGAGCGTCTTGGCCGCATATTCGACCTTGGTCCTGATCTCGCTCTTGCCCACGCCCGCGAGCTTGAGCGCGAAGGACATGTTGTCGTACACGCTCATGTGCGGATAAAGCGCATAGCTCTGGAACACCATCGCCAGGTCTCGCTTGCCCGAGGGTGTCCAGGTGATGTCCTTGCCGTCGAGCAGCAGGTTGCCGCTGGTGATGGGCTCGAGCCCCGCGATCAGCCGCAGCAGCGTCGACTTGCCACAGCCCGATGGCCCCACGAAGACGATGAACTCACCCTTCTGGATTTCGAGGTTGACGCCCTTGATGATGTTGACTTCACCAAAGCTCTTCTTGATGTCTTTGAGTTGCAGGTAGGCCATGAGATGTCTCCCTTTCTTTACTTGACGGCGCCGAAGGTCAGGCCTTGCACCAGTTGCTTCTGGCTGAACCAGCCGAACACCACGATGGGCGCGATGGCCATCAGCGAAGCCGCCGACAACTTGGCCCAGAACAGGCCCTCGGGGCTGGAGTACGACGCGATGAGCGTGGCCAGCGTGCCGGCCTTGGCGGAGGTGAGGTTGAGCGCCCAGAAGGCCTCGTTCCAGCTCAGCACCAGGCACAGCAGGCCGGTCGATGCGAGGCCGCCCACCGACAGCGGCATCACGACGTGTCGGAACTCGGTCCACAGGCTGGCGCCATCCATGCGCGCAGCTTCGAGGATCTCGTTCGGAATGTCCTTGTAGGCGCTGTAGAGCATCCACACCATGATCGGCAGGTTCGACAGCGTGAACACGATGGTCAGCGCGGTGAGCGAATCCAGCATGCCCGCGGTCTGCGCGATCACGTAGATTGGCACCAGCGCGCCGACGGCCGGCATCATCTTGGTGGAGAGCATCCACATCAGGATGTCGCGCGTCTTCTTCGTGCGGAAGAAGGCCATCGAGTACGCGGCCGGCGCGGCGATCAACAGGCCGAGGATGGTCGAGCCCAGGCTGGTGATGAGCGAGTTGCGCGCATACAGCAGGTAGTCGCTGCGGCGCTGCACCTCGCCGAAGTTGTCGAGCGTGGGCTCGAAGACGAAGAGCGGCGGTACATGGATCGCCTGCAGCTCCGTCTTGAAGGCCGTGAGGAACAGCCAGCCGAGCGGGAAGAACAGCAGCAGCGCGACGGCCCACGCACCCACGGTGCGCAGCAGCTGCGGCAGGAAGTTGCTGGGAGCTTGTATCTGTTGCATGGCTCGCGGCTCCTCAGTCCAGGTTCTTGCCGATGATGCGGATCAGGAACACGGCCACGATGTTGGCCAGCACCACCGCGAACAGAGCGCCCGCCGAGGCCACGCCCACGTCGAAGTTCATGAGCGACTGCTTGAAGATCATGTAGGTCATGTTCGTGCTCTCGTTGCCCGGGCCGCCGTTCGTGGTGATGGCGATCTCGGCGAACACGCTGAGCAGGAAGATCATCTCGATCATGATCACCACCGCCATCGGGCGGCCGAGGTGCGGAATGGTGAGATAGAAGAAGCGCTGCACCGCGCTCGCGCCGTCCATGCGCGCGGCCTCCATCTGCTCGCGGTCCAGCGACTGCAGCGAGGTGATGAAGATCAGGCAGGCGAACGGCAGCCACTGCCAGGCCACCATGATGATCACGGAGAGCAGCGGCACGTCGGTGAGCCAGTCGACCGGCTGGGCGCCGAAGGCGCGCCACACGTCGGCCAGCACGCCGTAGATGGGGTTCATCATCATGTGCTTCCACAGCAGCGCGTTGACCGCGGGCATGACGAAGAACGGCGAGATCAGCAGCACCCGCACGATGCCGCGCCCAGGGAAGGGCTCGTTCACCAGCAGCGCGAGCAGCACGCCCAGCACCACCGTGATGACGATCACGCTGCCGATCAGCAGCAGCGTGTTCCACGTGGCCGGCCAGAAGTCGGGGTCGGTGACGAAGTAGTGAAAGTTCTCGATGCCCGCGAAGGTGTGCTCGCCGGGCTGCATGAGGTTGTAGTTCACCAGCGAGAAGTACAGCGTCATCACGAGCGGCACGATCATCCAGGCGAAGAGCGTGAGCACGGCGGGCGCCATGAGGGCGCGGGGCAGGAGTCGTTTCATGGGCAGTCCCTTCTTGTTGTCTCTGGCTCCTTCCCCCTCTGGGGGAAGGCGGGGATGGGGGCTGCCTGATCAGGCGCGGCACCGAACGTGCGCCGCGAGCCCCCACCCCTACCCTCCCCCAGCGGAGGAGGGAGCAAGCCCGAAGACTTACTTGTAGTACCCGGCCTTCTTCATCTCGCGCTCGGCCGCCGTCTGCGAGGTCTTCAAGGCCTGGTCGACCGTCACCTTGCCCGACAGCGCCGCGCTCATCTGCTGGCCCACCGCCACGCCGATGGCCTGGAACTCGGGAATGGCCACGTACTGGACGCCGACGTATGGCGACTTGGGCAGCGTGCTGTCGGTGAGATTGGCCGTGTCGATGGCCTTCTTCTCGGCTTCGGCGAACTTCGCAACCTTCTGGAACTCGGGGTTCGCGTAGGTCGACTTGCGCGTGCCGGTCGGCACCGAGGCCCAGCCGGTTTCCTTGGCCACGAGGTTGACGTAGTCCTTAGAAGTGGCCCACTTGATGAACTTCTGCGCGGCCTCGTCCTTGGTCGAGCTTGCCGGAATGGCGAGGTTCCACGACCAGAGCCAGTTGGCACCCTTCGGCGTGACGGCGGTCGGCGCCTGCGCGAATGCCACCTTGTCGGCCACCTTCGACTGCTTCGGGTCGCTGATGAACGAGGCCGCGATGGTCGCGTCGACCCACGCGGCGCACTTGCCTTCGTTGAACAGCGCGAGGTTCTCGTTGAAGCTGTTGGCCGAGGCGCCCGGGGGGCCATCCTTCTTCATCATGTCGACGTAGAAGGTGATCGCGTCCTTCCAGGGCTTGGTGTCGATCTGCGGCTTCCATTGCATGTCGAACCACTGGCCGCCGTGGGTGTTCACCAGCGTGGTCAGGAAGGCCATGTTGTCGCCCCAGCCCGGCTTGCCGCGCAGGCACATGCCGTACACACCGGCCTTCGGGTCGTTGGCCTTGTCGGCGAACTCCTTCACCTGCGCCCAGGTCGGCTGGTCGGAGAACTTGACGCCGACCTTGTCCGCCAGGTCCTTGCGGTACATGAGCATCGAGCTCTCGCCGTAGAAGGGCGCGGCGTAGAGCTTGCCGTCGTTCGACAGGCCGTTGCGGATGGCGGGCAGCAGGTCGTCCACGTCATAGGCGGCGTCGGTGACGATGGGCTTGAGCCAGCCCTTCTTCGACCAGATCGGGGTTTCGTACAGGCCGATGGTCATCACGTCGAACTGGCCGCCCTTGGTGGCGATGTCGGTGGTCACGCGCTGGCGCAGCGTGCCCTCTTCCAGCGTGACCCACTTGAGCTTGATGTCGGGGTTGGCTTTTTCGAAGAAGGGGGTGAGCTTCTGCATCTCGATCATGTGGCCGTTGTTCACGGTCGCGATCACGAGTTCGGTGGCAGCCTGGGACACGGCGCCCGTGCCGATGAGTGCGAGGACGAGGCCCGCTTTCAGAAAACGCTTCATGTTGTCTCCTAGAGGTGAGCGACGCCCTCTTGTTTGTCGGGTCGCCGTGGTCGGATTCTGGAGAAACGCGCTTGCGGTTTTGGTACTTCCGCAGTCGATACCAGTACTTTCATGCACCAGTTGGCTAGTGAATTCCCTAGTTCACGCAAGACAGCATGTAAAACGGCAACCCAAAGGCTTCAGCCGCCGCCCAGCAACTGGCGCCGGAACTGGGCGGCGGCCGGCGAAAGCGCACGGTCCTCGCGGGTGATGAGGCAAATCGGCGGCACGCGCACCGGCAGTTCCACCGGAACGGTGCGAAGCACGCCCAGCCGGGCGTAGTGGCTGGCCTGCGAGGCAGGCATCACAGCCGCCATGTCGGAGCTTTCCAGCAAGGCGGTGATGGCAATGGGCGATGCCGTTTCGATGATGTCGAGCCGGGCCTGGATGCCCGCCTCGCGCATCGCCGCCTCGAAGCGCCCGCGCTGCGGCGAGCCCGGCGGCTGCAGCACCCAGGACCAGTTCGCCATCTCGGCCAGCGTGACCGTGGGGCGATCGAACACCGGGTGCGCGATGCGCACCACCACCACCTGCGATTCGCCCAGCAGCGGCACGCTCGCGTACTTCGCCTCGTCGTGGCCGTCGGTGAGCCGGCCCAGCACGAGGTCGACATCGCCCTGCTCCAGCTGCGCCTGGATCACGTCGCTGGTCTCGACCACCACCGACACGGCCACCTGCGGATGGCGGCGGTGGTACTCCACCAGCGCCGGCGCCAGCAGCTCGGGCACGGCGCCCGGTACGCTGCCCACGCGCAAGGCGCCGCTCAGGCCCGAGCGCAGGGCCAGCATCTCCTCGCGCGCAGTGCCGAAGTCGCTGAGCACGCGGCGGGCATAGCGGATCAGGATCTCGCCGTAGGGCGTGGGCTCCATGCCCCGCGCCAACCGCTCGAAGAGCTTTTCACCGAGCGAGTCTTCAAGCTGCTGCAGCAGCTTGGTGGCCGCGGGCTGGCTGATGTTCATGGCCTCGGCCGCGCGGCCGAGATGGCGGTGGGCATCGAGCCGGGCCAGCAGCAGCAACTGGCGCGGCCGAACGTGGAGCATCAGCGAGGCATCGGTCGAGCCGGAGTTCATGCACAAAAGTATATGAAGCTTCGGGCTTTTTCGATTGGATCGGGATGGCGAAGCTCCGTACGCTCGGTCCCCACAACAAGCAGGAGACGACCCGATGAAGCTTTACTCCCTGGCCCGCGCGGCAGGCCTGGCCGCCGCGCTGCTGGTCGCGGCGTCGGCCGGCGCCCAGTCCGCCTACCCCGACAAGCCCCTGCGCATCATGGTGGGCGCCTCGCCCGGAGGCGGTACCGACATCCTTGCGCGCGTGCTGGCCGACAAGCTGTCGCCAGCGCTCAAGCAGCCCGTGGTGGTCGAGAACCGGCCCGGCGCCTCCAACACCATTGCCGGCGAACTCACGGCCCGCGCGCCGGCCGATGGCGCCACGCTGCTGCTGGCCACCAACACGGCGCAGGCAGTGGCGCCGCACATCCTCAAGCTCAAGTACGACCCGCTGAAAGACCTGCAGCCCGTGGGTCTGGTGGCCGTGATGCCCAACGTGCTGGTGGTGTCCGCGAACTCGCCGTACAGGTCGGTGAGGGACCTTGTGACGGCGATGGCAATGAAACCCGGCGGCTTCAAGTACGCGTCGTCCGGCATCGGCAGCACCCAGCACGTGGGCGGCGAGGCCTTCAACCTGGCCACCGGCATGAAGTCGATCCATGTGCCCTACAAGGGCAGTTCGCAGGCGCACGTCGACATCATCTCGGGAGAGGTCGACATGATGTTCGACAGCACCTCCTCGGCCATGGGCCAGATCAGGGCCGGCAAGTTCCGCGCGCTGGCCGTGAGCGCGCCGCAGCGCTCGCCCGAGCTGCCCGACGTGCCCACGCTGGCCGAGCAGGGCATCAAGGGTGCCGACGTGTCCACCTGGTACGGCCTCTACGTGACGGCCGGCACGCCCCGCCCCGCGATCGAGCGGCTGAGCGCCGAACTCGTGCGCACGCTGAAGCTGGCCGATGTGCAGAGCCGCATCAAGGCACTGGGCGGCGAGCCTGGAACACTGACCGGCGAACCCTTCGCGGCGATGAACAGGCAGGAGTTCGACCACTACGGCCAGCTCGTGCGCGACGCCAACATCAAGGCCGAATGAGCCGGTCCTTGTTCCCCTTTTTCTTCAACCGCATCCAACCGACACCATGCCCACCCCACCCAAGACGCCGAGCGTGATCTCCGCCAAGCCCCGCATCGCCGTGCTGCTCGGCGACCCCGGCGGCGTCGGCCCCGAAATGGCCGTGAAGCTGCTGGCGCGCCAGCGCAACCTGGACGCCGCGCGCGTGCTGCTGATCGCCGATCCGGTGGTGCTGGCCGCTGGCGAACGCGTGGCGGGCCTGAAGCTGGCCCCGCTGCAGGTCGCGAGCCTCGACGAGCTGCATTTCGAGGACGGCCGGCCCAGCCTGCTCGCGCGCGACTGGATGAAGGGACAGGAGCCGGTGCCCGGCGAGTCGAACGAACAGTCCGGCCGGGCTTCGTTCGAGGCGCTGGAACTGGCCACGCTGGCGGTGCGCCGCGGCCAGGCCGAGGGCATCCTTTTCGCGCCGCTCAACAAGCATTCGCTGCGCCTGGGCGGCCTCGTGCACGAGGACGAGCTGCGCTACATGCAGGAGCGCTTCGCGGTGACGGGCTTCGTCTGCGAGTTCAACCTCACCGGTTCGCTGTGGACCTCGCGCGTGACCTCGCACATTCCACTGAAGGACGTGGCGAGCCACATCACCGTGCAGGGCGTGAGCGACGCTGTGAAGATCATCGCCGCCGCGCTGCGCCGCGCGGGCGTGGCGGAACCGCGCATCGCGGTGACGGGGCTCAACCCGCACGCGGGCGACGGCGGCTCCATCGGCATGGAGGAAATCGAGATCATCGCGCCCGCCGTCGAGCGGCTGCGCGCCGAGGGCTTCGACGCACGCGGCCCGTTCTCGCCCGACACGGTGTTCATCGGTGCGCGCCGCGGCGACGTCGATGCGGTGGTGTCGATGTACCACGACCAGGGCCAGATCGCGATGAAGCTCATGGGCTTCGAGCAGGGCGTGACGCTGCATGGCGGCCTGCCTGTGCCGGTGGCCACGTCGGCCAGCGGCAGTGCATTCGACATCGCGGGCCGGGGCATCGCGAACATCGAGGGCCTGCAGCAGGCCTTCGACCTGTGCGTGCGCATGGCGAGCGGCCAGGAAAAAGGGCCGCTTGCGCGGCCCTGACGATCCAGCGCTGCGTGCGCCGTTGCAAAGCTCAGGCGCTCGCCGGTGCGCCGTGCGGGTTGGTCTCGGGCTGGGAGGGCTGCACGTAGAAATAGATCAGCACGAGGTTGACGATCGGGATGAGCATCAACAACTGGAGCCAGCCGCTCTTGCCGATGTCGTGCAGGCGGCGCGCGCCCACGGCCAGCGCGGGCAGCAGGAAACCCAGCGCCGCGATGACGTACACGAACTGATGAATGAGGCTCGCAACGATGAGCACGATAACCTCGGCCAGCACGAACCACCAATATTCCGAGCGCGATGCGCGCCCGTTGAAATCGGCGTATTTGCTGAAACAAGTCTTGACCGCTGTTTGAAAATCCATTGATCGACTCCTCTTGATGGGTCCCAGGGAAATTTCCCCGGACCGATCATATCGATGCATCTTCCAACGGCAAACTCGGCCATTCGTACGCAAACAAACGGCTTATTTCAAGAAGCCGCCCAACGAATCCGGGTCCGGATTCTTCAGTTTCCGAGCCGCTTCAACAGCCCTGCCGTCGATGCATCGAGCCCCGCGACGTCGCCCGAGGCCAGGCGCGGCTCGATGTCGCGCGCGAGCACCTTGCCCAACTCCACGCCCCACTGGTCGAAACTGTTGATGCCCCACAGCGCGCCACTGGTGAACACGCGGTGTTCGTACATCGCGAGGAAGGCGCCCAGCGATTCGGGCGTGAGCTTCTCGAACACGAAGAAGGTGCTTGGCCGGTTGCCCGGGAAGTTCTTGTGGCCGCCCTCGTCGAGCTTGCCGACCATCAACGCCTGCGCTTGCGCGAGCGCGTTGGCCAGCAGCCTGGGGTGATGGCCTTCAAGGTCGTGCGCCGCGTCGCGCACCGCCACGAATTCGAGCGGAATCACGTCGGTGCCCTGGTGCAGCATCTGGAAGTAGGCATGCTGGCCGTTGGTGCCGGGCTCGCCCCAGAGCACGGGCGAGGTGCCGAAGTCCACGGGCTTGCCGCTGGCATCGACCTGCTTGCCGTTGCTTTCCATCTCGAGCTGCTGCAGATAGGCCGGCACGCGCTTGAGTGCGCTGTGGTACGGCGCGATGCTGCGGCTCGTGAACTTGTGGAAGTTGCGATACCAGACGTCGAGCAGGCCCAGCCGCACCGGCAGGTTGTGCTCCAGCGGCGCGGTGCGGAAGTGCTCGTCCATCGCATGCGCGCCCGCCAGCAGGCGGCGGAAACCGTCGGCGCCGACGGCCAGCGCAATCGGCAGGCCGATGGCCGACCACAGCGAATAGCGCCCGCCCACCC
>NZ_JBGLYN010000149.1:0-768 GCF_047304045.1 Variovorax sp. Varisp85 | reverse complement strand
GGCGTGGGCATCGGGGTTGGGGGCGTTTCCTCGGTCATGGGCAAGTGTGCTGTGGCCGCCCCCATGCTGGCAACGGGTGGCGGACCGGAACCTGACGGCGGGGCGCCTGGGGTGCCGCGCGACCGGGCATACTCGCGCGCGCTCCACATTCCAACACTTCACAGCAAGGACCCCATGTCAGGACACGGCTTTCACGTGCACGGCCCGCACGATCACGAACTCGAACACGCCGCAACCGGCGGCCATGGCCACGGCCCCGAAGACGGCGCCGCGGCTCATTCAGGCGGCATGAACATGACGAGCAAGATCGCGGTGTGCACCGCCGTGATCGCCACCTTCGGCGCGATCTTCTCGTACATGGGGGGTGCCACGCAGGCCAACGCCGGCCTCTACAAGAACAACGCCGCGATCAAGAAGACCGAGGCGTCGAACCAGTGGAATTACTTCCAGTCGAAGAGCACCAAGCAGGCGCTGGCCGAATTCGCACGCGACACCGCGGCGGACGACGCCCGAAAGCAGGGCTGGCAGGTCAAGGTGGCGCGCTACGAACAGGAGAAGACAGACATCCAGACGGCAGCGAAGAAGCTGGAGGCCGAGGCCAGCCAATGGGACGCGCAGTCTGAAGAGCAGATGCACCAGCACCATCGCTGGGCCCAGGCGACCACGGTGCTGCAGGTGTCGATCGCGCTGGCTGCGATTGCCTTGCTGACGAAGAAGAAATGGCTCGAGCGCGCGATGTTCGGGGTGGCGGCGGCGGGGCTTGTGGTG
>NZ_JBGLYN010000148.1:0-790 GCF_047304045.1 Variovorax sp. Varisp85 | reverse complement strand
TCCATGCGGGTGCTGCCGCTGCCGCGGTTGTTCGAGCGCTGCAGTGCGGAGTCGGGCAGCACCGGCGCGGCGTTCACGCCGCGCAGCATGACGTTGTCGGTGTTCGGCTGCGTCTGCAGCTGCTGGCCGCGGATCTCGTCGTAGCGGTCGTAGGCGAAGGCCTCGGACGAAGCGCCGTCGCGCATCACCGCCGGGCGCAGGAACATCATGAGGTTGCTCTTGCTGCGCGTGCGGTTCTCGTTCTTGAACAGGTTGCCCAGCACCGGGATGTCGCCGGCCAGCGGCACCTTCTCGATGTTGTTGTTGTAGGTGTCCGACAGCAGGCCGCCCAGCATGACCAGGCCCCCGTCTTCCACCAGCACGCTCGACTCGATCGAGCGCTTGTTGGTGGTCGGGCCGTTGGGGTTGCTCAGCGAGTTCTGGTCGACGGTCGAGGTCTCCTGGAAGATCGTCATGCGCACCGTGCCGTTCTCGTTGATGGTCGGGCGCACGCGCAGGGTGAGGCCCACGTCCTTGCGCTCGACGGTGGTGAACGGGTTCACGCCCACCGAGCCCGAGGTGCTGGCATACGAGCCGGTGGGGAAGGGCACGTTCTGGCCGATGATGATCTTGGCCTCTTCGTTGTCCAGCGTCAGCAGGTTGGGCGTGGAGAGCACGTTGGCGTCGCCGTCGCTGTTGAAGAAGTTCGCGATCGCGCCCAGGATGTACTGGCCGCCGATCTTGCCGGCGATGCCCAGGTTCAGCCCCGGCTGGATCGACGTCGCCAGGCCGGCGGCATTCCGGGTGGCCA
>NZ_JBGLYN010000147.1:0-829 GCF_047304045.1 Variovorax sp. Varisp85 | reverse complement strand
GCCATCAGCACGCTCGCAAAGAGTCGGATTCGGTCCATTGGAAAACTCACTGCTGGCTGGACAAACAAGAGCCGTGCGGGAGAAAGGAGCACGCGCCCTTTTGTCCCGCGCGGCGTGCGCTCTGCATCAGAACGCGTGGCGGATACCGAAGTCGTAGCCGGTGGAAGAGCGCGGCAGGCCCGTGTAGCTCACGCCCGCGCTGCCGTAGCCCGTGGTGCTGGCCGACACCAGGCTGCCCGTGTAGTTCGCGTCGTTGCGGTTGTTCACGCGCGCCACCGTCGCATACAGCGCCGTGCGCTTGGACAGGTTGTGCACGTAGCCGATCGCGAACTTGCGTGCCAGCGGGTCCTCGCCCGTGGTGCCGGCCGCGCCTTCGTTGTAGCGCACCTGCGAGTACGCCACGCGGATCAGCCCCGCGCCCACCGGCACCGTCGCGCCCACCAGGTAGCCGTTGTAGCTGTCGTGCGTGCTCGTGAGCGCCGTGTCGAACTTGTTCTTCACGTTCGACAGCTCACCGAACAGCTTCACCGGACCGAAGTCGTACGAAGCGCCCAGGTTGATGGTCTGCACCTTGCGCTCCAGCGCGGTGGTGTCCACCGCCGTGCTCCGGCCCACGCCCAGCGCCACGTCCAGGGGACCGTTGGCGTAGCCGAAGCGCCCACCGACGTAGCGCCCGGCGGTGCTGCTGGAAGCAGCCGTGGTGCTGGTCGCATCGGTGCTGGCGTTCTCGTGCAGGCTGTACTGCACCTGGCCGTAGAAGCCGCCCAGGTTCGGCGGCAGGAAGTAGCCGATCGAGTTGCTCGCGCGCACGTAGTTGGCGTTGTTGATG
>NZ_JBGLYN010000146.1:0-847 GCF_047304045.1 Variovorax sp. Varisp85 | reverse complement strand
GAGCACATCCTGCTGGCTCGCCAGGTGGGCGTGGGCTACATCATCGTGTTCCTGAACAAGTGCGACATGGTCGACGACAAGGAACTGCTCGAGCTGGTCGAAATGGAAGTCCGCGAACTCCTCGACAAGTACGAATTCCCCGGCGATGACACCCCCATCATCCACGGCTCGGCCAAGCTCGCCCTCGAAGGCGACAAGGGCGAGCTGGGCGAAGGCGCCATCATGAAGCTGGCCGAAGCCCTCGACACCTACATCCCGACGCCCGAGCGCGCCGTGGACGGCACCTTCCTGATGCCCGTGGAAGACGTGTTCTCGATCTCGGGTCGCGGCACCGTCGTGACCGGCGCTGTCGAGCGCGGCGTGATCAAGGTCGGCGAGGAAATCGAAATCGTCGGCATCCGCCCGACCGTCAAGACCACCTGCACCGGCGTGGAAATGTTCCGCAAGCTGCTGGACCAGGGCCAGGCTGGCGACAACGTCGGCGTGCTGCTGCGCGGCACGAAGCGCGAAGAAGTCGAGCGCGGCCAAGTGCTGTGCAAGCCCGGCTCGATCAAGCCGCACGTGCACTTCACCGCCGAGGTGTATGTCCTGTCGAAGGACGAAGGCGGCCGTCACACGCCGTTCTTCAACAACTACCGTCCGCAGTTCTACTTCCGCACGACGGACGTGACCGGCGCGATCGAGCTGCCCAAGGACAAGGAAATGGTCATGCCCGGCGACAACGTCAGCATCACCGTGAAGCTGATCAACCCGATCGCGATGGAAGAAGGCCTGCGCTTCGCCATCCGCGAAGGCGGCCGCACCGTGGGTTCGGGCGTCGTGGCGAAAATCCTCGACATCTAAGCCG
>NZ_JBGLYN010000145.1:0-981 GCF_047304045.1 Variovorax sp. Varisp85 | reverse complement strand
GCCAAACACCCAATCCACTCAGGACGCCCAACCGGATGAACACCCATAAGCATGCCCGACTTACCTTTGCCCGCCGATTCGAGATGGTCAAGCAGATGACGCTGGAGGGCTTGGATGCTGTGCGCGCAGCTGCCGCACACGGCGTCACTGCACCCACAGCCAGGAAGTGGCTTGGTCGCTATCTGGCGGGCGGAGAAGCCGCCTTGGCCGATGCCTCCTCCAAGCCAACACGCTCGCCCAGGGCCATCGACTCGGGCAAGGCCTTGCTCATCCTCGAGTTGCGTAAACGTCGGATGCTGCAGTCACGCATTGCTCGCAGCGTGGGCGTCTCGGCCTCGACTGTCAGCCGCGTGCTGACCCGAGCAGGCATGTCCAAGCTGAGCGACCTGGAGCCTGCCGAGCCGATCGTGCGCTACGAGCACGAAGCTCCTGGAGATCTGCTGCACATCGACACCAAGAAGCTTGGGCGCATCGTGCGTCCCAGCCATCGCGTCACGGGCAACCGACGCGACTCGGTCGATGGTGCTGGCTGGGAGACATTGTTCGTGGCCATCGACGACCACGCAAGGCTGGCGTTCACCGCCATGCACCCCGACGAGAAGCAGGTGCAAGCGGTCCTGTTCCTGCGCAATGCGGTGAACTATTACGCCCGCCTGGGCATCACTGTGCGGAGACTGCTGACTGACAACGGCCCGGCGTTCCGCTCGCGCGAGTTCAAGGCGACTTGCACTGAACTGGGTATCAGGCACAGCTTCACGCGACCCTACCGACCGCAGACAAACGGCAAGGCCGAGAGGTTCATCCAGTCCGCGTTGCGCGAGTGGGCCTACGGCTGGACCTACCAGAACTCAGCTCACCGAACCGATGCCCTGGCGAGCTGGCAGCACCACTACAACTGGCATCGCCCGCACAGCGGCATCGGCGGTATCGCGCCTATGTCCAGACTCAACTCGTCAAGAAACAACCTCTTGACGCTTCACA
>NZ_JBGLYN010000144.1:0-1015 GCF_047304045.1 Variovorax sp. Varisp85 | reverse complement strand
AACGCATACGCCACCGTCGCATCCTGCTTGAGCGATCCAATGCCGCCCATGTACATCGTGCCCATGTTGTCCCAGGCCGCCGGCACCCCCTTGCGCATCAGGTCTTCGGTCAGCTCGATGGCCTTCTCGGGGTCTTGCTCAATGCCCAGCCCTTGCAGGTAGAGCCCTGCCAGGTTGAACTGTGCCTTCCAGTGGCCCAGCTTCATCGCCTGCTCGTAAAGCTGGGCCGCCTTGGCGTAGTTGCGATCCTCTGACCACTTCTCATAGCTCACCAGCGCCAGCGCCTGCTGGAACAGTGCTTCGGCTTCTGCCGTGATGGGCGGGTTGGCGTCGGCCTCGTGTTTGCAGACGAAGTCCTTGCGGTGCGGATCGAACTTGTCGAGCCTGGTGAAGCGCGGCAGCTTGCTGTCAGACATGAAGGGTTGGTGAGGCTGGGCTTTGGAGTCGTCTTGCATGGGACATCCCGCCAGAAGGAATGCGGCAGCAAACAGGACTGCCGCCCCGGCTGTGCTGGTGCCTTGCATCACCGCGCGTTCACCCCACCACGGGCGGATTGCCCACGCCGACCTGCGGAATTTTGCTGAAGCCCAGAGGGTTGGCCTGGTTCCACCAGGTCCAGATGACCTGCGCCGGATCGATGTCCAGGTGCTGCTCGCGCGGATCGGGGAAGAGCTGGCCTTCCATCACGTAGGACTGGCGATGCCACTGGTTGAACGATGCCGCATGCGGGTGGTCGTCCGGTACGCGCGCCTGCCAGATGCCCGTGACGAGGCAGCGCGCGGCGCCGCTGCATCGCACCTGCGGCGTGGGCACCTCGGCCTCCCGCGCGATGCCCTGGGCCACGCGCGTGTGAGCAGACAGCAGGCCGCGCTCGGCACCTTCGAGCCGACTGGTGCGCTGGGACGATGGTGCCGGCGCTTGCGGCGGCGAAGAAGCAGCAGGCACCACGGCCTTGGCGGCATCGATGAGCGTCTTGGGCTCGCTCATGTCCCACTGGGGCAACGGTGCCGGGGGA
>NZ_JBGLYN010000143.1:0-1054 GCF_047304045.1 Variovorax sp. Varisp85 | reverse complement strand
GCACACTGGCAACCACCGGTCACCGAAGTGCTATTAGCAGGACACCCGGTCACGGCCTGAGTCGAAATCACAATAGGGTTCGAATCAGACTGGTACACAGTCGGCTGATAGATGGTCTTGCGCTTATAGCTGCAATAGCCGTCCGAAGCCCCCCCGCTCACGATATAGGGAGAGTCGTAAGTCCACTCTGTATCCGCAGCATCCTGTGTCGTCATCCACGCAGTGCAAGATGCAATACGAGTTGAGTACCAGGTCGATTGGTTCGAAATCTTGTACTGGGTAGACGTCTGAACCGGCACGAGAGCAAACGAAGCACCCGACCACCACAACAGCACCCCAACCATCAGACGGAGGATGTAGCGGCTCATCGACCGCACCCACCGATGAGAGAGCCGCAACGACTCACGCGCTCAGCGACGGATTCATTGAAGTCAGGGGGCATGCGAGAGGCCCGACCGGCCGCACAACCGATCAGTCCCAAGATAACGAAGGCAAGCGCGATGCGGTCCATAGTGGCTCCAGACGTTTACCACTGCACACCCCGAAGGGTGCACAGCAGAAAAAGCCCGAGGCTGATGCTTAGGCCGCGCCGCGAGCGCGCTTGATCCACTTCACGCCGATCATGATGCCGACGACCGTGACGGCGAGGCCGAACATGACGGGGCCGAAACCGGTCGAGCTGGTGCTCAGGCTGCTCACAGCGGCCAGGGCATCGGCCGGGTCTGCAGCGAAGGACGATGCAGCTGCACCGAGGGTTGCGACACCAGCACCGATGCGTGCGAATTGCTTGTTCATTTCTCTCTACTCCATTGACACCGCGACGTTGCGGCGGTGAGCCCTGCACGCAAGGCTCAACGCTGGAACTTCTCAGGCTGCGTACAGCGTTCGCTTGATGGCTCGGACCTTCCAGCCGAGCACGTAACCGGTCATCCACGCGAGCAGGAATGCGCCGACCATGGTCATTCGGTGCACTCCTTCGAACAGCCAGGCATGGCGGGCATGACGGCCGTAACGGGCACGGCGGCTTGCCACGGGTTCTTCCACTTGCCGAGCA
>NZ_JBGLYN010000142.1:0-1092 GCF_047304045.1 Variovorax sp. Varisp85 | reverse complement strand
GTTCTCGCAGCGCCAGACCGCGCGCGATTTCGAGTCCGCAGAAGCGCGCGCAGCGCGCGGGCTTGTCTCAGTATCAACAAGTGGTTTTGCTGCTCTCCCGACCGCTATGCGTTGGGCAGAGCAGTGCATCACCATTGACCGGGCGCAAGCCCGAGTCACCCGCCTTCGCAAGGCCATTGGCGTTGGTGCCAAGTGCCTGATGAACCTGGTCGAGGCCCCGCCCACGAACAACGTGATGGTGACCCTCACCTATGCCGACAAGAAGGACGGCGGCATCGGTCAGACCCTCTGGAAGCCGCGCCACGTCTCCGACTACATCCGCAAGGTCCGCGAGTGGTTCAAGGACCGTTGCCCCGGCCAGCGCCTGCGCTATGTGTGGGTCGCAGAGATTCAGGACGGCAGCAAGCGTGCTGACGGCATCGGTCGTGGCGTCCTGCACTACCACTGCATCTTCTTCCTGCCTGACGGCGTTTCCATGCCCTACGCAGACCGTCGCCGCAAGGTGAAGGGCACCTATCAGGCCGCGTGGTGGCCGCATGGTGCATCCAACACCAAGAAGGCAACCAAGCCCATTGGCTACCTCATGAAGTACGCCAGCAAGCTCGAAAGCAAATCAATCGGAGGGTTCCCCCGTGGCGCTCGAATCTCAGGTGTTGGTGGTCTTGATCAAGCTGGCGCTGCTTTCAAGCGCTGGGTTCTGTGGCCTGCTTATGTGCAGGGCAATGCTTCGGTGCAAGACCGCTTCCGACCTGCGCAGGGAGGCGGCTATCTCAATGCTGAAACCGGCCAGCTTCTCGAATCTGAGTTCGCACCAACAGGCGGCGGTTTTTCTAGCTTTATCCGAGTGCGGACTACCGCACGGACTGTCGATGCGGCAGGCCCGTTTTCGTGGTGGGCACGACCCGATGACAAGCCTACGTTGCATTGAGACGACGCAATGACCACTGATCAATTCGCAACCCTGATGGATGTCATCTACGCGGTTTCCACCGTCATCACGTTCGGCCTCGGCTACCTCGCAGGAGATACCGCATGAAAGCGCGCATCACTGCATGGATCGTCGTGCTCGGCGTCATCTGGGGCGCATGGCAG
>NZ_JBGLYN010000141.1:0-1196 GCF_047304045.1 Variovorax sp. Varisp85 | reverse complement strand
TCCTCGATAGCTCAGTCGGTAGAGCGCCGGACTGTTAATCCGTAGGTCCCTGGTTCGAGCCCAGGTCGAGGAGCCACCACAAGCCGCAAGGCCTCTGGAAAGCCCGCTGTCTTTTTGGACAGCGGGCTTTTTCTTTGCCGGTACATGCTTAACGGCAAGGCAGGTGAGGCCATTGCTTGATGGCCTCGCGGCACGTCCTACACTCGGGCGCATGGCCCCCTTGTCCGTGTTCCGCAAACACCCTGCACGCGCAGCCCTGCCCCAGGCAGTGGCTGGCCGCCGCACGGGTGCTGCCCTTGCGGCGACCACGGCGATCTTGCGACGCACCCGCGCACTTTCCTGAGCCCGGCGGTCCGCTACCCTTCTTCCTGATGCGCGAACCATTGACCGCCGGGCACCCGCCGCGCGGCAGCGACGCCGTTCGTTCTTCCATCCAGAACGGCGCCGCAATCAACTGGAGTGCTTCATGCTTGCAACCATTCACGGGGAGCGCACGCTCACCGAACTCGACTTCATCCGCCTCGGCAAACTGACGGACCACCAGCGTCCGCCCGTGCTCGCCGAACTCCTCGATGCGGCGGACGTGCTGCCCTCGCGCGAGGTCCCGGGGGACATCGTGACGATGAACTCCCAGGTGGAGGTCGAAGACCCCGTCACGCGGCAGCGCCAGAAGATCACCCTCTGCTACCCCGGTGACGCGCAGCCGGGCGCAGGCTTCGTCTCGGTACTGTCGCCCGTCGGCATCGGCCTGCTGGGCATGAAGACGGGCACGCTTGCCCGCTGGCAGATGCCCAATGGCGCGGAAGGCGCCGCGCACGTGGTCGCGGTGCTGTTCCAGCCGGAGGCCAGCGGCGACTACACGCGCTGAGGTCGCTCGTGACTTTCGGCACTGGCGCGCCGTAGTGCCGGGGTCGTATCGTCGCGCGGCCGCTGGCGGCGCGTCGAATCGGGAGGCCGTAGAGGCCATGGCAATTCCAACTTCGGTCCTGACGAGTGACGCCTGCCACGGGCGCAGCATCCTTCTTCTCACTCGACAGATCGAACATGGCTTTTTTCAAACTCTCTCTCGCAAGCGCACTCACCGGCCTGCTGGCCCTTTCAGGTTGCCAGACCATGGATATGCAGATGGGCAGCCAGTCGGCCAAGACCATGGCCACCGGCAGCGCCGCAGGCAGCGCCACCGCCGGCGAAAGCAG
>NZ_JBGLYN010000140.1:0-1436 GCF_047304045.1 Variovorax sp. Varisp85 | reverse complement strand
CGTTGATGTCCCGGCAAGTGGTGTAAGTCTTCTTTCACTCGCTGCGCGGCAAGGCGCGTAGGGCGTAGCCCGAAGCGGCTTGCCGCGCAGCGACCGCTCCCTTCGGGGGTGGCCATTGTGAAGTCCGGATAAGTTTGGGGTGCGACCCACCAAACCTGTCCATAAAGGAAATCACAATGACCACCGCCACTATGGCATTAGCCGAGCTCGCCGAGAAGGGAGCCGATGTCGACGTCCTGCGCCAGATGGTGCAATTCATGGCCCAGCGCCTGATGGAACTCGATGTTGAAGGCCGCTGCGGCGCAGCCTACGACGAGAAGAATCCCGCCGAGCGCCTGAACAGCCGCAACGGCTACCGAGAGCGCACCTGGGACACCCGCGCCGGCAGCGTCGAGCTCAAGATCCCCAAGCTGCGCCAGGGCAGCTACTTCCCCGAGTTCCTGGAGCCTCGGCGCACCGCCGAGAAGGCGCTCACCGCCGTCATCCAGGAAGCCTACGTGCAAGGCATCTCCACCCGCTCGGTGGACGACCTGGTGAAGTCGCTGGGCATGAGTGGCGTCTCCAAGAGCCAGGTCAGCCGGCTGTGCGGCGAACTCGACGAGCGTGTCAACGCCTTCTTGGGACGCCAGATCGAGGGCGACTGGCCCTACCTGTGGGTCGATGCGACCTACGTGAAGACGCGCGAGGCCGGGCGCATCGTGAGTGTTGCGGTGATAGTGGCCGTGGGCGTGAACACCGACGGCCAGCGTGAAGTGCTGGGCTTGAAGGTCGGGGCCTCGGAGGCCGAGCCCTTCTGGACCGAGTTCCTGCGCAGTCTGAATCGTCGAGGTCTTCGCGGTGTGAAGCTCGTGATCAGCGACAGCCACGAAGGCATCAAGGCAGCCGCGGCGAAGGTCCTGAAGGCCACCTGGCAGCGTTGCCGGGTGCACTTCATGCGCAACGCCCTGGCGCACGCGGGCAAGACGCAGCGGCGCATGGTCTCTGCCGCCATCGGCACGGTGTTCGTACAGGACTCGGCCGATGCAGCGCGGGCGCAATGGAGGTCGGTCGCCGATCAGTTGCGAGACAAGTTCCCGAAGCTGGGCACGCTGATGGATGACGCCGAGAACGACGTCCTGGCCTTCATGACATTCCCACGAGCACATTGGACGCAGATCTATTCGACCAACCCGCTGGAGCGGCTGAATGCCGAGATCAAGCGGCGCACGAACGTGGTTGGCATCTTCCCCAATGACGCCTCGATCACGCGCCTGGTCGGCGCCATGATGCTCGAGCAGAACGACGAGTGGTCGCTCAACCGGCGGTACATGCAACTTGAAGGCCTGCAGACCTTGAGCGACACTGCGCCCACTCGGCTGTCCGCAGTGGCACGCTGAGTACCGTGCAGCTCAGCCTTCTCCGGGCTGTGGACCTACACCACGGAATGGGACGCGACC